>CALMPZ010000308.1 GCA_937871645.1 uncultured Polymorphobacter sp. | reverse complement strand
CATCCCGGCGAAAGCCGGGACCCAGCTTTCTTTTCACCGGTAGCAAAGAAGAAACTGGGTCCCGGCTTTCGCCGGGATGACGAAAAAGAAGACAATGGGGTGCAGGCCTCCGGCCTGCCCGCGCGGCGCGCTCTTAGGTCTTCGGCAATCCATTGTTGCGCACCGCCACCGGAATCGAGTCGAACAGCAGCGGCGGCGTCAGGCCGAGCCGCGCCCGAAGTGGTTCGAGCTGTTCGCCAAGCATCGCTTCATAGTCTTCGCCGAGCAACCATTTCGCCGACTTGCCGCGCTGGTAGCCTTCCCAGATTGCGCGCGCGTACGGGTGCGCCGGATTCTTCATGCCGGTCAGCGCCGCGCCCGTGGCGATGACGGCCCAGCCCATCGCGCGGGTCTGTGCGTAGGAGAAGGCGACGAGGCAGGCTTCACCGAGACCAGTCAGGTCGTAACCAGTGAGAATGTGCCAGAAGTCATGGACGTCGCGGGTGCGGCGGCCGAACCAGGCATAGGGGTGCTGGAGGTCGATGCCGGTGTCGCGTTCGACCTGGCGGCTGACATCGGCGAGGCCCTTGGCGTCGATCTGGCCCTTTTCGGTGAACGCCAGATAGTGCGCTGCGAGGCTGCCGGCGGGGTATTTCGCCAGCGCCTCACGGTCCATCAGGACCGACGATAGTTCGCGGCGTTCATACGCCATGCGACCGCCGCCGAGCGTGCCGAGCAGCTTGTCATAACCGTCGCGGGTGGCACGGCCATTGAGCGCACGCATGATTTCAAAGACCTGGACGGTGTCGTCCTTGTCGCCAAGCAGCTTGCGCAGCGCCTTGAGCGCGGTGGGCCAGTCACGCTTGAGCGGCTGGAGTTTGATGTCAGGCTTAAAGGCCGCGGGAGGGGTCATGGCGTTCATGCGGAGTAGTAGTACGCACTTTTGCTTGATTCGGCAAGCGGGGTTTTTGCAGGGCGTATGCCGAGACCCCTCACCCCGTTCGCCTGCGGCGAGTCGCCCTCTCCCGCAAGGGGAGAGGGAAGTTAGTGCGTCGCGGCGTCTTCGATGCTGAGCAGGCTGGCGTTGCCGCCGGCGCTGGTGGTGTCGATCGACACGGTGCGTTCGGTGGCAAAGCGCAGCAGGTAATGCGGCCCGCCGGCTTTGAAACCGGTGCCCGACAGGCCTTCGCCGCCGAACGGTTGGCTGCCAACCACGGCGCCGATCATCGAGCGGTTGATGTAGAGGTTGCCGACGCGCGCCAGTGATTGCACGCGCTCCGACGTCGAGGCGATGCGGCTGTGCAGGCCCATCGTCAGCCCGTAGCCGCTGGCGTTGATCGCGGCGATGGTGGCGTCGAGCTGGCCGGCCTTCCACGTCACCACGTGCAGCAGCGGCCCGAACCATTCCGAGGTCATATCCGAAATCTTGTCGAGGCGGATCGCGGTGGGCGCGACGAAATTGCCATCGGCGGGCACCGCGATGGTGTGAATCCAGCGCGACTTCATCGACTGGCGATAGGCCTCGAGCTTGTCATACGCCGCCGTGTCGATCACCGGCCCGACATCGGTGCGCGGGTCGCCGGGCGCGCCGACGGTCAGCGTGTCCATCGCGCCGCTGAGCATTTCGAGCGTCTTGTCGGCAATGTCTTCCTGCAGCAGCAGCAAGCGCAGCGCCGAACAGCGCTGGCCGGCCGAACGGAACGCACTGGTCACGACATCAACGACCACCTGTTCGGGCAGCGCGGTCGAATCGACAATCATCGCGTTGAGCCCGCCGGTTTCGGCAATCAGCGGTACCAGCGGCCGCGTTTCATCGTCGAGCAGCGACCGCGCGATGGCGCGCGCGGTGCCGGTCGAGCCAGTGAACGCCACGCCCATCACACGCGCATCGCCGGTGAGCGCAGCACCGGCTTCGGCACCGCCGATCACAAGTTGCAGCGCGCCGTCGGGGATGCCCGCCTGCTTGGCCAGCGCCACCGCATAGGCCGCCACGCGCGGTGTCTGCGGTGCCGGCTTGGCGACCACGGCATTGCCAGCGACCAGCGCCGCGACGACCTGCCCGACAAAAATCGCCAGCGGGAAGTTCCACGGCGCAATGCAGGCGAATACGCCGCGGCCGGCCAGATGCAGTTCGTTGCGCTCGCCCGTCGGCCCCGGCAGCGCAAGGCGCACGAAATCGACGCGGGCGCGTGCGGCATAGTAGCGGCAGAAGTCGACCGCCTCGCGCACCTCGGCGATTGAGTCGGGGATGGTCTTCTTCGCTTCATCGACACACAGCGCCATCAACTCGTCGCGCTGCGCCTCCATCAAGTCGGCGAGGCGGTCGAGGGCGGCGGCGCGCTCGGCCACCGGCGTCGCATCCCAGGCCGGGAAGGCGGCGTGCGCGACGCCGATGGCTTTGGCGACCTGCGCGGGGGTGCTGGCCGGTGGCAACTTGACGCTGGGAACCTTGGTCATGGCGTGGACGATTGCCTCCAGTTGCTGGGCGTCGGCGAGATCGAGGCCGGCGGAATTGATGCGTTCCTCACCATACAGATTGGCGGGCAGCGGGATCGACGGATGCGGGGTGACGCCGACTGACAATATCTTCATCGCCGGGTCGGCGAGCAGATCGGCGTCGGACACATTGGCGTCGGCGAGCTGGTGGACGAAGCTACTGTTGGCACCGTTTTCGAGCAGCCGGCGCACCAGATACGCCAGCAAATCGCGATGGCCGCCGACGGGGGCATAGCTGCGGCAATGATAGCCCTGCTCACGCACCATGCGCTCGTAGAGTCCCTCGCCCATGCCGTGCAGCCGCTGGAACTCGAAATCGCGGCGGTCACCCGCCCATTCGGCGAGCGTCGCGACGGTCAGCGCGTTATGCGTCGCGAACGCCGGATAGAGGTTCGGGCTGGCGAGCATCTTCTTCGCGCACGCCAGATAGCTGACATCGGTCGCCGACTTGCGCGTGAACAGCGGATAGTCGGGCAGCCCTTCGACTTGCGTGCGCTTGATCTCGCTGTCCCAATAGGCGCCCTTGACCAGCCGCACCGTCAGCTTGCGTTTGGTATCAGCGCCGAGCGCCTGCGCCCAGTCGATGACCGCGCCGGCGCGCTTGCCGTACGCCTGCGCTGCCATGCCGAAACCGTCCCAGCCCGCGAGTTCGGGCGCGCGCGCCGCGGCACCGATGATGTCGAGCGACATGTCGAGACGTTCGGTTTCCTCGGCATCGACCGTCAGCCCGATGCCGAGTCCGGCGGCCTGCTTCGCCAGCGCCACGACCATTTCGGTCAGTTCGGGGACGCATTTGGCCGCGTGCGCGGTTTCGTAGCGCGGGTGCAGCGCCGACAGCTTGACCGAAATCGAATGGCCGATGCGGTTGCTGTGCTTGCCGGTCGCGGCAATCGCTGCGACATAACTGTCATAGTAGCGAGCACCATCGGCGTAGGTGCGTGCGGCTTCGCCAAGCATGTCGAAGCTCGCGGTGAAGCCGCGGTTCTCGCTGTCATCGGCGCGTGCCAGCGCTTCGTCGATGGTGCGACCCATGACGAAAATCTGCCCCATCATCCGCATCGCCGCACCGACCGCCTGACGCACGAACGGTTCACCCGAGCGCGCGATGAGGTTCTTGAGCACCGACGCGCGCTTGCTTGAGTCTTTGGCACCGCCTGCATCACCGACAACAGCGCGCGTCAGCACCAGCCCCCAGGTCGCGGAATTGACTAGCAGCGAATCGGACTGGCCAGTGTGCGCGCCCCAGTCGGCACCGCCGATCTTGTCGCGGATCAGCAAATCGGCGGTATCGGCATCGGGCACGCGCAGGAAGGCCTCGGCCAGCGACAGCAGCGCAATGCCCTCCTGCGTGTTGAGCCGGTATTGCTGCAGGAAGCGGTTGACCCAGCCCGAGCCTTGCGCGGCGCGCAAGTCGGCAATCAGTCCCAGCGCCCGGGCTTGCACGCGGTCGCGGCTGGCGCCATCAAGTCGCGCGGCGGGCAGCAGCGCGCCCAGCACCTGGGTTTCGGGGGCGCGGTGCAGGGCACGCATCGCGGCGCGGGCAGCAGTCTGGCTCGTCATGGCTTTGTCATACGACGACGGCATGTCCAGAGCATAGTTGACGCTCACGTTAGCTGCGCCGATAAGACTGCGCTTCGGGCCGCAACGAGCCTGAGTCTTTTTTTGGGGAAGAATTCATGGCACGCAATGCGCTCACCTTGGCGGAATATCAGGCCCTCGTCGGCACCGAAGTCGGCGTTTCCGACTGGATCGAAGTCGATCAGGCGAAGATCAACGCCTTTGCCGATGCAACCGGCGATCACCAGTTCATCCACGTCGATCCCGAACGCGCCAAGATGACACCGTTCGGCACCACCATCGCGCACGGCTATCTGACCTTGTCGCTGCTGCCGGTGATGTCCTACGGCGCGCTGCCGGGGCTGGCGGGCACCAAGATGGGCGTCAATTACGGCCACAACAAAGTGCGCTTCATGGCGCCGGTCAAGTCGGGCAGCAAGGTTCGCGGCCGCTTCAAGCTCGCCAATGTCGAAGTCCGCAAGGACGGCTCGGTGCAGACCACCACCGAAGTCTCGGTCGAGATCGAAGGCAGCGACAAGCCCGCACTGGTCGCCGAATGGCTGACGCTGGCGTATATCTAACACCTCTCCCCTTGCGGGAGAGGTCGACTCGCCAACGGCGAGCGGGTGAGGGGTTGCAACGCCGCCTCACGTGCTTGCCGCCGGAGCGAATTGCTTCACCTGCATTGGCAAATCACCCCTCACCCGCTCAGCTTCGCTGAGTCGACCTCTCCCGCTTGGGCGGGAGGGGCAGAAACGAAGGACCCGAAAATGGCACGCATCGAACTGCTGACCAAGCCCTACCCGCCCGAATTCGCCGCCGTGGCGGAGAAGGTCACCGCCCCCGGCGCCGAGCCGCTGGCGCTGTTCACCTTGCTCGGCAAATCGATGCGCGCGCTCGAAAAGTTCATGGGCGGCTCGATGGCCGGCCGTGGCCCGCTCGGCATGCGCGACAAGGAAATCGTCATCGACCGCACCGTCGCCAAATGCGGCAACAGCTACGAATGGGGCCTGCACATCAAGCATTTCGCCGCCAAGGCCGAATTGACCGATGCGCAGGTCAAGTCGCTGGCGATTGGCCATGGTGATGACGGCAGCTGGAACACCGCCGAGGCGACGCTGATCGCCACCGTCGATGCGCTGCTCGCCAACAAGAAGCTGTCGGACGCCGAATATGCGCGGCTGTCGGCGTCGTTCGACGAGGCACAGCGTTTCGAAATCGTCCAGCTCGTCGGTTTCTATCACTCGGTATCGCTGCTGTGCGGGGCGTTCGCGCTGCCCAACGAAGCCGGCACCGCGACCATTCCCACCGCCTGAACCCCTATTCTTCAAGGAGCATTCCCATGCGTGAAGCCGTCATCGTTTCCACCGCGCGCACCCCGATCGGCAAGGCCCATCGCGGCGCGTTCAACGCCACCCCGTCGCCGACGCTCGCCGGCCACTCCATCGCGCACGCCGTCAAGCGCGCCGGCATCGAAGGTGCCGAAGTCGATGACGTGGTGTTTGGCGCCGCGCTCCAGCAGGGCGTCCAGGGCGGCAATATCGCCCGGCTGGCGCTGCTGCGCGCCGGCCTGCCGGTCAGCGTCGCCGGCCAGTCGATGGACCGCCAGTGCGCTTCGGGGATGATGGCGATTGCCACGGCGGCCAAGCAGATCATCGTCGACGGCATGCAGATCTGCGTCGGCGGCGGCGTCGATTCGATCTCGATGATCATGAACGCCCGCATGAACAACGGCGCCGACCCTGAACTGGTGGCGATGCACCCGGCGATCCACATGCCGATGCTGCAGACCGCCGAGATCGTCGCCAAGCGCTACAACATCAGCCGCGACCGCCAGGACGAATACAGCTTCGAATCGCAGATGCGCACCGCCGCCGCACAGCAGGCCGGCAAGTTCGACGATGAAATCGTGCCGCTGCCGAGCAAGATGGCGATGACCAACAAGGAGACCAAGGAAGTCACCTATCACGACATCACGCTGACCAAGGACGAAGGCAACCGCCCCGAAACCACGCTGGCCGGCCTCAAGGGCCTGTCGCCGGTCATCGAAGGTGGCTGCATCACGGCCGGCAACGCCAGCCAGTTGTCGGACGCGTCGAGCGCCTGCGTGCTGATGGAAGCCGGCGAAGCTGCCCGTCGCGGATTGAAGCCGCTCGGCGCCTATCGCGGCATGGCGGTCGCCGGTCTCGAACCCGACGAAATGGGCATCGGCCCCGTTTACGCCATCCCCAAGCTGTTGAAGCAGCACGGCCTCAAGGTCGATGACATCGGGCTGTGGGAACTCAACGAAGCCTTTGCCGTGCAGGTCATCTACTGCGCCGACAAGCTCGGCATCGACCACGCCAAGCTCAACGTCAACGGCGGCGGCATCTCGATCGGCCACCCGTTCGGCATGTCGGGCTCGCGCCTGACCGGCCACGCGCTGATCGAAGGCAAGCGTCGCGGCGTGAAGTATGTGGTCGTCACCATGTGTGTTGGTGGCGG
>CALMPZ010000307.1 GCA_937871645.1 uncultured Polymorphobacter sp. | reverse complement strand
GTCGCCGACATCGGCCCAGTCGATGGTCGACGTCGGGGCCGGCGGTGCCTCGACGGCGGGGGCGTCAGCCCGTGCGCGCAACCGCCACGCCAGTGCGCCGGCGCCAGCGGCAGCGGGCAGCAACAGGAAATACGGCATCCCCGGCAGCAGCCCGAGCAGCGCCAGAATGGCGGCCACCGGCGTCCACGCCGCCGACGAGGCGAACTGGCTGCTGATCTGCCCTGCCAGATCAAGCGTCGAGGACACGCGCGTGACGATCATCGCAGCGGCAATCGACAGCAGCAGCGCCGGCACCTGTGCCACCAGCCCGTCGCCGATGGTGAGCAGCAGATAGACCTTCGCGGCCTCGGCCAGCGACATGTCGTGCGCGAAGATGCCGAGGATCAGCCCGCCGACGATGTTGATGATCAGGATGAGCACGCCGGCAACGGCATCGCCCTTCACGAACTTCGAGGCACCGTCCATCGAACCGTAGAAGTCGGCTTCGGTGGCGACATCGGCACGCCGCGTGCGCGCTTCGTCGGCGGTGAGCAGGCCGGCGCCGAGGTCGGAGTCGATCGCCATCTGCTTGCCGGGCATGGCGTCCAGGGTGAAACGCGCCGACACTTCGGAGACGCGGCCGGCGCCCTTGGTGATGACCACCAGGTTGATGATCATCAGGATAGTGAAGACGAAGATGCCGACGACATAGTCGCCGCCGATCAGGAAGTGCCCGAAGGCTTCGATGACATGACCCGCCGCCCCGGTGCCGGTGTGGCCATTGACGAGCACAACGCGCGTCGAGGCGACGTTGAGCGCGAGGCGCAGCAGCGTCGCGAACAGCAGCACCGACGGGAACGCCGAGAAGTCGAGCGGCCGCTGCGAGTTGATCGCCACCATCAGCACGATCAACGAAATGCCGATGTTGGCGATGAAGAAAATGTCGAGCAGCGCCGCGGGGATCGGCACGACCATCAGCAGCACCAGCGTCAGGATCGCCAGCGGCAGCATCGCCGCCTGCGGGCGGAAGCGCGTCGGCAAGGCCAGGCTGTTGTCCGCCACCTCAGGCCTGCAGATCGAGGCGCGGCGCCAGCATCGCGGCGAGCTGGCGCTGGTTGAGATCGCGCGTCGTCAGTGCTGCGGCGGTCGTGACGGACACAACCGGCAAAGTGGTGCCGGAAGGCGGCAGCGTCTTGCCGGTCGGCGCGCTGGTGCCGAGCTTGTCGGCGAAGCGTTGCAGCACCTCGCCGACGCTGCGCGCGCGGCCGTCGGCGGCGAAGAAGATCGAACGGTTGCTGCGTGCCGCCGACGGCGCAACCGCAGCGGCGCTGGTCGCGGCGTTGCTGTCATGGGCCTTGAGGAAGCGTGCCGCGCCGCTGCTGCCGAGGAAATGCGCGAGGTAGAGCTCGGTGGTGCCGACCGCATGGCCGAGCCGGCTTTCGAGCGCGTCGCGGTTGTCGGCGGCGAATTCCGCCGCCATCAGCGCCGAGGCTTGCGCGTCGCCCCGCAGCGCGAGGATGGCGGTGCGGGTTTCGTGTCCCAGTGCGGCAGCGCCGTCCTTGAGCGCGTTTGCCGCCCAGCCGAGGCCGTGCTCGGCACCGTGCTTGCGGACGGTTTCGAGCCAGGTCGCGTTGGTGAACTGGTACAGGCCGGCAGCGCTGCTGCTGCGCGATTGCGCCTTGGGGTTGAGCCCGCTTTCGATACGCGCCTGCGCGATCAGATAGCCGAAATCGATGCCGGTGCGGCTGGCGGCGAGTCGCACGGCGGCTTCGACGGCAGTCTTGGCGGCGGTCTTGGCGGCAGTGCCGGCGACCCCGATGACGTTCCCGATGACGGTGCTGGACATGCGTGCAAGCCCCTTTCGGGGAATGCTTTGCAAGCGCCGTGCCAAGTCTGGAGCCGCAATATTCGGCGGCCAATCTGGTCAGTCTTTACGGGTCCAGCGTTCAAAACGCAGAACGCCGCCCATCAGGGGAGGATGGGCGGCGAACATCGCAAACTGTTGATACGGCTCGGCCGTGCTGC
>CALMPZ010000306.1 GCA_937871645.1 uncultured Polymorphobacter sp. | reverse complement strand
GTGCGGGTGCGGTCGGCACCGGCGAGGTGCAGCAACGCGCTGACGCCTGCGCCATGTGCCGCCGCGAGCGCCGCCGCAACATCGCCGCCGCCGTCACGGACGTCGCCGAATCCGGCAGCGCGCAGCGCCGCAGCGGTGGCAGGGCCGACGGCGAAAACTGGAAAGCTGCGATAGGCCAGCAAGCCTTCACCGCCATGGCGCACCGCATTGGCGCTGGTGACGAGCAGCGCCTGTGGCGCGGTCGCTGGCGCGACCCACAGGCGCGGTGCAGTCGCAAGCAGCGGTGCCAGCAACGCCTGATGGCCGTGACCGGCGAGCGCCGCTGCAGTGGCGCTTGCCGCCGGCTCGGGACGCGTCACCAGAACGCGCATGGTTAATGACCGAAGCGCGCGGCGAGGTCGGGGCTGGCCGCGGCGAGCAAGCGTGCCGCCAGCGCACGCACCGCATCGGCGGTGGCATCGAGCGGTGCGGCAAAGCTGTCGCAAACGCGCTCGCGCCCGTCGGGGGCGAGCAGTTCGGCGCGCATGCGGACTGTCGCGCCGTCGATCTGCGCCAGTGCTGCGACCGGGCTGTGGCAATCGGCGCCGAGTGCCGCGAGCAGGTCGCGTTCGAGCCGCACCGCCGTCGAGGTCGGCGCATCGTCGATCGCGGCGAGCCATTTGGCAGTCGCCGCATCGCCGGCGCGCAGTGTCGTGCCGACGGCGCCCTGCGACGCGGCGGGCAGCATGGTTTCGATGGCAATCGGCGCGCCGATATCATGCCCCAGTCGCGACAGTCCGGCGGCGGCGAGCAGCGTCGCATCGACATCGCGGTTCGCCACGCGGGCGAGGCGCGTCGCGACATTGCCGCGCAGCATCGACACCTGCAGATCGGGGCGCAGCGCCAGCAGTTGCGCGGCGCGGCGCGGGCTCGACGTGCCGAGCCGTGCGCCTTGTGCCAACGCATCGATGCTGGTCGCGCCGATCAGCCGGTCGCGGACATCGGCGCGCGGCAGCATCGGCCCGAGCACCACCCCCGCCGCGAGTTCGGTTTCGACATCCTTCATCGAATGCACCGCAAAATCGATGCGGCCATCGAGCAATGCCGCGTCGAGTTCCTTCGTCCACAGCGCCTTGCCGCCGATTTCGGCGAGCGGCCGGTCCTGGACGCGGTCACCGGTGGTGACGATGGTGACGATTTGAACGGAGTCCTCGCCCCAGCCATGCGCGGCGGCGAGCGCGCTGGCCACCAGTCGCGCCTGCACCAGTGCCAGCGGCGAGCCGCGCGTACCTAGCTTGAGTATTGCAGTCATTGGCGCGCCTTGTGCTAGACGCGCTGCATAATGGCAAGTGACACGACACCCCGCGCACCCGGCAACCCGCCACCCACCGACTGGGCGACGTTGCCAAGCTTTGCCTTCGGCGACGCTGCTGCCCCGGCCGACCCGGCACTTGCCGACACGCTGCTGGCGCTGGTGCTGGCGGGCACCAAGACCGCGACGTGCTGGGATGCCCGCGACGGCCTCAAGGGCAGTGCCGTCGGCGATTGCTGGGTCGTGCTCGACGGCGCACGCACGCCGCGCGCCGTGCTGCGGACAGTGGCGCTCGAAAAGTGCCGGTTCGATCAAGTCAGCGCCGAGTTCGCCTGGCTCGAAGGCGAGGATGACCGTTCGCTTGCCGCATGGCGCGACGGGCACCGCCAGTTTTTCGAAGGCGACGGCCATTTCGCGCCCGATATGTGGCTGTGGTGCGAACGCTTCGAACTGGTGGCGGTGCTGTGAGCGCGCTGATTTTAGGCATCGAATCGAGCTGCGACGAAACCGCCGTCGCGCTGGTGCGCGCCGACCGGACGATCGTCGCGCAGGCGGTCGCGTCGCAGGACGCCGAGCACCGACCGTTCGGCGGCGTCGTCCCTGAACTCGCGGCACGCGCGCACGTCGAGCGGCTGACGCCGATGGTCGAGGCGGTGCTGGCCGAGGCCGGCATCACGCTGGCGCAAGTCGATGCGATTGCCGCGACCGCTGGGCCGGGGCTGATCGGCGGCGTGATGATCGGGCTGGTCACTGCCAAGGCGCTGAGCTTTGCCGCGAACAAACCGCTGCTGGCGATCAACCACCTCGAAGGCCATGCGCTGTCGCCGCGGCTGGCCGATAGCGGGCTGCAGTTTCCCTATCTGCTGCTGCTGGTGTCGGGCGGGCATTGCCAGTTGCTCGCCGTCGACGGCGTCGGGCGCTACCGGCGGCTGGCGACCACCATCGACGATGCGGCGGGCGAGGCGTTCGACAAGGTCGCCAAGATCCTCGGCCTCGGTTTTCCAGGCGGCCCGGCGGTCGAACGCGCCGCCAAAACCGGCAATCCGTTCGCGCACAAGCTGCCGCGACCGCTACTCCACACCGATGAACCGCATTTCAGTTTCGCGGGCCTGAAAAGCGCCGTGCTGCGCGCCTGGGCTGCCGCGCCCGACAAGTCGCCAGAAGGCGCCGCCGACCTCGCCGCGAGCTTTCAGGCCGCCGTCGTCGATTGCCTGACTGACCGGACGCGCCGCGCATTGACGGTGATGCCCGAAGCGACGGCGCTGGTGGTGGCGGGCGGTGTCGCCGCCAACTCCGCGATTCGTGACGCGCTGCGCAGTGTCGCGGTCGGCGCAGGGCTGCCGTTCGTCGCGCCGCCGCTGTGGCTGTGCACCGACAATGCCGCGATGATCGCCTGGGCGGGCGCCGAGCGGCTGGCGCTCGGGCTAGTTGACGGGCTCGACGCGGTGGCGCGACCGCGCTGGCCGCTCGATCCGGATGGCGAAACCGTACGCGGGGCGGGGGTGAAAGCATGATCGCCCGTAGACTTGTCGGAGGGCGCATATGATCGCAGTTTTAGGCGGCGGCGCCTGGGGCACGGCGCTGGCACAGGTCATGGCGCGCGGCGGCGAGGACGTGCGGCTATGGGCGCGCGAGCCCGAAGTCGTTGCGGCGGTCAACGACACCCACGCCAACCCGCTATTCCTGCCCGATGTGGCGCTCGACCCGCGCATTTTCGCGACCGCCGACATGGCGGCACTCGCCGCTGCCGATGTCTGGCTGGTCGTCGCCCCGGCGCAGCATCTGCGGTCGGTGCTTGCTGCTGCACCCGTCGCGCACCGTCCGACACTGGTGCTGTGCGCCAAGGGCATCGAAACCGGCACGCTGGCGCTGATGGCCGAAGTCGCCGCCGAAGTTGCCCCCGGCTGCCCGGTCGCAGTGCTGTCGGGACCGACATTCGCCGGCGAAGTCGCGCGCGGCCTGCCAACTGCAATCACGCTGGCGTGCGCCGATGCGGACACCGGCGCAGCGCTGGTCAAGCGACTGGCGCGACCGGCGTTCCGCCCCTACCTCACCGATGACGTCACCGGCGCCGAAATCGGCGGCGCGGTCAAGAACGTGCTGGCGATTGCCTGTGGCGTCGTCGTCGGGCGCCAGCTCGGCGAAAATGCCCGCGCCGCCATCATTTCGCGCGGTTTTGCCGAGATGCTGCGCTTCGGGCTGGCACGCGGCGCCCGCGCCGAAACACTGACCGGGCTGTCGGGGCTGGGCGACCTCGTGCTCACCTGCGGCTCGGTACAATCACGCAACATGAGCCTGGGGGTGGCGATCGGCGAGGGGCGACCCGCCGCCGACCTGCTCGCCAACCGCCGCACAGTGGCGGAGGGCGCGGCGACCGCGCCGGTGCTGCTTGCAGCGGCGGCAGCGGCAGGTGTTGAAATGCCGATCTGCGCGGGTGTGGCGGCGTTGCTCGACGGTGCGCCGGTCGACACGGTCATCGGCGCGCTGCTCAGCCGGCCGTTGCGTAGCGAAGGCTGAAAGAGCGGGAAGGGCCTCCGGCGGGCAGGCCGCAGGCCTGCACCAAATGTTTTGCGACGTGCCAGTGCGACCGGCGCCGGTCATGGAAGCACTACCCCAAACCTATGGTGCAGGCCTGAGGCCTGCCCGCCGGAGGCTCTTCCTCCCG
>CALMPZ010000305.1 GCA_937871645.1 uncultured Polymorphobacter sp. | reverse complement strand
TTCGGGGACGCTTTCGGCGCCGACGAACATCGCCAGCATCCGCGAAAAGTCGGCAGTGGCGAAATCGGGGTGCGCGCCCATCGCGTTGAAGATCGCCGGCACGCCGAGGAAGTGCGTGATGCCAAGCGCCGCGTCGCTGAACAGCCCAAGCATCGCACCGGGCTCAAAGGCGCGGACGATGATCGCGGTGCCGCCGAAAACCAGCGCCGGCAGCGTGAAGATCGCCAGTCCGCCGATGTGGAACAACGGCATCACCGCGACGCTGACCATGTCGAACGATGCCGCCGCCGAGGCGACCATGCCGGCAAAGGCGAAGTGGCATTGCTGATGGCTGAAGGTGACGCCCTTCGGCGTGCCGGTGGTGCCCGACGAATACATGATCATGCACAGGTCCTCGCCGGCCTGCGCGACCTGTTCGGTGATCGGAGTCGCGGCGGCAATCGCCGCCTCGAATGCACTGACACCGCCCGACGCATCGAGCGCGATCCAGTGCGCGACCCTGGTCATCGGCTGCAGCGTCGCCTGCACCTGCGCCAGGCTGGTGTCATAGAAGAACACCTTGGCGTCGCTGTCATTGACCATGAACGCCAACTCGTTGGCGGTCAGTCGGAAATTGAGCGGCGTGTAGATCATACCCGTGCGCCAGCACGCGAACTGCACGTCGAGCATGTCGCTGCTGTTGAGCGACAGCATCGCCACCCGGTCGCCGCGGATGCACCCCAGCGCCGCCAGATGCCCGGCAATACGCCCGACGCGGTCGTGCATGACGGCGTAGCTGTGGCGGCGGCCGCTGTGCAGGTCAATCGTCGCGAGCTTGTCGGGAAAATGTGCGGCGCCCTGCGCGATCCAGTCGATGACGGCGCTGGTTGCGGCGCGCGCTTTTTCGGTGTGGCCCATGATGTCTCCCCTGCCCCGCTGGCACTATTGCGCCGTTCGCGGTTGCTGCTGCTTTTTTGCTGAAATTCGCCGCCGGGGCAAGCGTGCCGCCGGTGTTTGCCGGCGCATGCATTTCGCCCTCGCGCGACTCGCCGAATTTCGATATGGTTAACAGTGCGTTCCGTTCAGGGATAACTTCCTAAGACTGTGCGCAGGGGTCGGATAGTGCTGGCGTGTGTCGCGTTGAGCCCATGTTGGACTTTGCCGTCGGATCGGACGGTCGCGATTTCGTGTCAGCAAACGAATGGCCTTGCGTGTTCAACCGAACGCGGAAACGATCCCGTGTTGCCGGTGAACGCGTCTGGCCGTGGTTCAACCTTGAACACGGGAGTCGATCATCATGGCAACACGTCCTGGCATAGAAGTCCGTTTCGTCGGTCTGGGTGGCGGTGAAGCTCCACCGGCGGCGGCGCTGTACGCGCTCGATGCGCGCGGCGGCATGAAGAAACTGGCAGTGGTTGAAAAAGGCCGGCTCGGCATCGATCCCGGCCAGCTCAAAGGCCTGTCGCTCGCTATCGGCCCCGACAGCGATGATCCCAAGTCGCTCGATCCCGAAAGCCTGCTGCGCTACCGCGGCGACCAGGTCATCGAGGACTGGGCCAAGCGCGGCATATTGCTGCCGCAGGATCGTTGGTCGCGCCTGATCCGCGAATATCTGTGCGTCAGCGGTCGCGTCCGCAAATGCCGGCCGTGGTGGTACGACCGTTTCGTCGTGCAGGCGGCGTTTTCGCCCAAGCTCGGCGCGACGCGCGCGCGCGCGCCGCGCAACCTGGCGCTGTCGGCATCGGCGGTGTCGGCGGCGAATGTCGCGCTCGGCGTCGGCGCGCTGGACAATGTCGCGGTGCTGCAGCGCTGCGAGCCGCTGTGCGACGGCATCGTCGAGGTCTATGAACGCCACTGCTGCTGCACGCGCTTCGTTTATGACGATCTGATCGACCGGCTGCGCGACCTCCTCGAACGCATCCCGATCGAAGTCGACTTCCCGTGGCCGCCCGAACCCGAGCCCGACCCGCGCCCGTGGGAACGGCTGCGCCAGCCCGTGCTGCACAACATGGAACGGCGCGCGCCGATGGCGGCAAAGCTCCAGCAGCGGCTCGCCGGCGCCGGCATCAGGGACGCCGCGGGCGTCAATGCCACTACCGAAACCTTCGTCTCCGAACGCATCCATGATGACTATCAGGCGCTGCTGCGGATGTCGCCCGAAGCCGCCGAGGCCTATGTCTATGCGCGGCCCTACCTCACCGGCTACATCTGCAGCTGCACGATGCGCAAGGTCGGGCAGGTCGCCATTGGCCCCGGTGGGCATTTCGATTTCTGCTATGCGCGCCCGCTGCGCTACATCGGCATCCAGCGCTGCTTCACCACCTACGCCTACCGCGTCAAACAGCAGTTCGGGCCGTTCTGGATCACTGTTTATGACGGCGTGGCAGGCCATGACTATTTCGCCGCGGGTGAGACCGCCGAACTCGTCACCACCAGCCCGCTGGCCCGGCCGTGCGCCGATGGCCCCGAACCGCCCGACCCCGGCGACGGCACGGCGTTCGTCATGCTCGAACATGTCACCGGCGCCGGCACGCACCACTATAATTTCCCGGTGCAGAACGGCCTGTCGCATGTCGGCGCGCTCGCCGACAACAGCGGACTTTACGACTTTGCCGGCCAGCGCGATGCTCCCTGGGCCAAAACGCTCGGGCTGCGGCTGTGGGTGTCGCCGACGCTCGAAGGCACCGTCGCCTACTACCGCATCAAGGTCGTTGCGGTCGATGACAGCGGCACACCGGTCGGCAGCCCGAAAACGCTCGACACGCCGGTGGCGTGGTCGCGCTACATCGTGGTGCCAGGCGACATCGTCACCACCTCGACCAGCCTCGCCGCTCTGCCCGCCGATGTCGGCGGCGAAGTCGGGCTGTTCGCGGTGCCCTACTGGTCGAACGGCATGATGTGGCTGTCGGGGCAATATCACCAGCTGTGGGACACCACCAAACACGCCGATGGCCGCTACATGCTGACCATCGAACTGTTCGGCCCCGGCGGCGTGCGCATCAAGCCGGGTGGCGCCCCGGCAAGCGATCCCGGCACCGCGAAGCCGTTCCAGTTCCGCGTCTGGGAAGCGCCCGACGACACCGCCAACGTCCCGTTCGCCGATTGCGCGCACGTCTTCCGCATCAGCAACACGCCGGTCAGCGGCGACATCGTCGACCTGCGCAAGAACAACGTGCCCAACACCGACGAGTGCCAGTTCATGTCGGGACCGGCGGGCACGAAGTTTTCGGTGGGCTTCCGCGCCTATCACGTCGACGGCGTCACCACCGGCGGCGGGCTGGCTGACACCAACTCGTTCATGGCGGACTATACGCTGACGTGGCAGCGCGGGCTCAGCGGCCCCACCGGCACGATCGAAGCCGGCACCGCCGACCAGGGCGAACTGGTTGTCGAACCGTCGAACCAGCTCGACTTCGACTATCTGCTCGGCGCCTTCCCGCCGACGCACGGGTCGCACACGCGGTGCAGCTTCTCTGTGCACCTGCACGTCGATGCCAAACACCACAACGGCAGCAGCTTCATAGATGCCTATGACTATCACGAAACGGCATCGTTCGCGCTTGAGCTGCTGAGCTGAAGCCTGCGACGGGCCAGCGGTGACGATACCGCTGGCCCGTTCAAAGGGCCTCCGGCGGGCAGGCTTGAGGCCTGCACCCATTTGTTTGGCACTCTTCAATCGGGTGCAGGCCTCAGGCCTG
>CALMPZ010000304.1 GCA_937871645.1 uncultured Polymorphobacter sp. | reverse complement strand
CGATCGGCGCCTCGGCGGGCAATCGCGGCGCCAGTGCCGGCCAATATGGTCCATCGGCATCAGCATCGGCAGGCGGCAGCCGCGGCGGCGCCTATGGCCCGCCGTCGACGGCGGCCAGCAACCGCGGCGGTTCCGCCGGTGCGGGCGCCAGCGCCGGTCAGTATGGCAGCAGCCGCGGCAGCTACGGCGGTGGCTACAGCAAGGGCGCGGGGGCAAGCTCGTTCGGCGGCTATGGTTCGGGACATTCGACCAGCATGGCCAGCTCGCGCGGGTCGATGAGCCGGGGATACTCCGGCGGAGGACGGAGACGATGATGACCGGCATGTCATACCGCAGCCCCGGCCGCCTGCTGGCGTTCGCCGGACTCGGCCTATTGCTGCTCCAGCCGCTGGCCGCACATGCCGCACCGGCGCAGAACTTCACCACGCCCGAAGCCGCCGTCGCGGCATTCCGCGCGGCGCTGCAGGCCGGCAACGCCGATGCACTGATCCGCATCGCCGGCAGCGATTTCAAGGGCCTGGTGGTCAGCGGCGAACCCGATGTCGACAAGGCGACCTATGCGCAGGCGGCGCACCGCTTCGACAATTTCTACACGCTCAATGCCGATGGCCCCGACCGCCGCATCATGGTGTTCGGCGCCGAGGCGTGGCCGTTTCCGGCGCCGCTGGTCAAATCGGACAAGGGCTGGCACTTCGATTTCGCCGCCGGCGAGCAGGAACTGATCAACCGCCGCATCGGGCGCAACGAGCTCGAAACGATCGAGGTGATGCGCGCCTTCGTCACCGCGCAGCAGGACTATGCCGCCGCCGACCGCGACGGTGACGGCGTCCGCCAATATGCGGAGGCGCTCGCCAGCGCGCCGGGCCGGCACAACGGCCTGTACTGGCCCGCCGACGTGGCGAAGGGCGAGGCGCAAAGCCCGTGGGGGCCGCTTGTTGCGCAAAGCGACATCGACACCGCGACGCGCCAGCGCGGCGAGCCGTTCCATGGCTACCGCTACCGCATCCTGACCGCGCAGGGCGCGCACGCCAAGGGCGGCGCCTACAGCTATATCATCAATGGCCATATGGTTGCGGGCTACGGCTTGATTGCCTGGCCCGCCGCCCCCGGCGACAGCGGCGTGATGAGCTTCATCGTCAACCAGGACGGCGTCGTCTACCAGCGCGACCTCGGCAAGGATGGCGCCAGTATCGGCGCCGCCATGACCAGCTTCGACCCGGGAGAAGGATGGACGCCAGTACAGCCCTGACATCTGGTTCGAACGGCACAGCATGCAACATGTAACGCGCTGCCGGGACTTTGGGTGAGCCGCATGCGCGCGGATTTGCGCATCGACTAGATGTCCGCTTTCGGGAAGGCCGCAATCGTCCTTGAATGACGTGCTTGGGGCGTCTGGGTGCCCGGCGGCCGTTTCACTCCACAGGCGCGGATTGCGCTATTGCAGCTTAGCCAAGGCCGACGGATTCCCCAATCATTTCAATCCGCCAGTTTCCGCCGTTTGCCAAATTTTCCCATTGATTCAGATGCATTTGTGCACCCCCGCAGGGAGCTCCCACCCGATCACCTGCCCGATCGCCATGGCGTTTGCCATCCGCACGACGCCTTGCAGCGCGGCGGTTGCCAGCCTAACCATCGCACCCATGAAAATGCATTTCCTGTCGGGCGGGCGGCTGCGCATGCGGGCACGGACCTATTACCCCGGTGCCGACCGCGAAGCGCTGTTCGAGCTGCCGGTGTCGTGCACGCTGCTGCGTCACGCGCAGGGCAACGTGCTGTTCGATACCGGCTGCCACCCCGGCGTTGTCGATGATGCGGCGGCGCATTGGGGGGCGCTGGCGGCGCGGATGGAACCGCTGCACGGGGCGAGCGACAATGTCGTGGCGCAGCTGGCGGTGACCGGGCTGGCGGCGGACGATATCGACGCGGTGATCTGCTCGCACCTCCACACCGACCATTGCGGCTGCAACAGCTTTTTTCCGCGCGCCAGCGTGATTGTTCATGCCGCCGAGCTTGCGGCGGCGCGCGCTGATGCCGACGCCGCCAACGGCTATTACGCTGCCGATTGGGATACCGGTCAGGTATTCGACGAACTGACCGGTGCGCGCGACGTCTTCGGCGACGGCGCGCTGACGCTGCTGCCGCTGCCCGGCCATTCGCCGGGAATGACGGTGGCGCATGTCGTGTTGCCGCGTGACGGGGCGTTCGTGCTGGCCTCCGACGCGGTGCCGGTGGCGGTGAACCTCGACCAGCGCTTTGCGCCGCGCAACAGCTGGGACATGGACTTGACCTTGGCGGGTTTCGGCGAAATCGCGCGGTTGCAGGCGGACGGCGCGCGCGTCATCTACGGCCATGACGATGCCCAGTGGCAGGCGCTGCGCAAGGGGGCCGAATGGTATGAATGACACCGTGACGGCGCAGTCGCCGGCCGAGGCGCGGCTGCATGCCGCGCTTGATGCGTTGGATGTCGGCTGGTCGCAGGCTGAGCATGACGCGGTATTCACCGTCGAGGAAAGCGCACACCTCCACATCGCGCTGCCGGGGCTGCACAGCAAGAACCTGTTCCTCAAGGACGCCGGCGCGCGCTTCTGGCTGGTGACGGTGCCTGCCGACTTGCGCGTCGACTTGAAGGCGTTGCCCGCTGTCATCGGCAGCAAGCGGCTGAGTTTCGGCAATGCCGTCAACATGGAGCGGCTGCTCGGCGTGACACCGGGGTCGGTGACGCCGCTGGCGGCGATCAACGACGCCGAAGGTGCGGTGACGGTGGTGCTCGACCGCGCGGTAGCAGGAGCGCCGTGCTTCCATGTTCACCCGTTGCGCAACAGCGCATCGCTGGCGCTGGCGGGGGCCGATCTGGTGCGCGCGCTCGGTGCCTGGGGGCATGTGCCGGCGGTCGTCGCGGTGCCGGGCCTGTGACCGATCGGCTGGGCCTCGACTCGTTCGTGCCCTACCGGCTGTCGGTGGTGTCGAACCTTGTCAGCGACGTCATCGCGCAGTCGTACGACCGGCTGTTCAACATCAGCATCGCGCAATGGCGTGTCATCGCGGTGGTGGGGGAGGCCGGGCGGCTGACGCCGCAGGCAATCGGTGCGCGCACGCGGATGGACAAGATGACCGTCAGCCGCGCGGTCAAGCCGCTGATTGAGCGCCGGCTGTTGGTGCGCGAGGACAATGCCGATGATGGCCGTTCACATCTGCTCAGCCTGACCGACACCGGCGCGCGGCTCTATGCCGATGTTGTGCCCGCGGCGCGCGCATTCGAAGCGCAGATGCTCGCCGATTTCGCACCTGCCGAGGTGGCAGCACTGATGCGGGCGCTCGACCGGCTCGAGGCGGCGGCGGCGCGGCTGGAGGCGCCGCACGACGGTTGATGTATTTGGTAACGTATGTTACTAGATGTGCGGATAGGGAGAATTTCGCATGACTGACGCTGCACACGCCAAATCGCTCCATGAAAATCCGCTCGGCTTGGACGGCTTCGAATTTGTCGAATTCACCGGCCCCGATCCGCAGGCGATGGCCGACATGTTCGTCGCAATGGGCTTCACGCATCTGGCGACGCACAAGTCGAAGCCGGTGCGGCGTTACGCACAGGGCGACGTCAATTTCCTGCTCAATATGGACACGGTCGGGCAGGCGGCCGAATTCCGCAACGCCCACGGCCCGTCGGCCAACGCCATGGCGTTCCGCGTCGCCGATGCCGGCAAGGCGCTGGCGGAAGCGTTGAAGCGCGGCGCCAAGCAGATTGTCGGACCCGTCGGCCCGATGGAGCTCAACATCCCCGCCATCGAGGGTATCGGTGGCTCGAACCTGTATCTCGTCGATCGCTACGGCGCGCACGAAATCTATGACGTCGATTTTCTGGCCGAACCCGGTGCGGTGCGCGACAGCAACTCGGTCGGGCTGCACACGCTCGACCATCTGACGCACAATGTCGGGCGCGGCCGGATGAACCATTGGGCGGCGTTCTACGAACGCATCTTCAATTTCCGCGAAATCCGCTATTTCGACATCGAGGGCCAGGCGACCGCATTGGTCAGCAAGGCGATGACCGCGCCCGATGACAAGATCCGCATCCCCTTGAACGAAAGCCAGGACGAGCATAGCCAGATCGAGGAGTTCCTGCGCGAATACCGCGGTGAAGGTATCCAGCATCTGGCGCTCGCCACCGATGACATTTTCGCCACCGTCGACAGGCTGCGCGCGCGCGGCATTGTCTTCCAGGACAGCCCCGACAGCTATTTCGACCTTATCGACAAGCGCCTGCCCGGCCACGGCCATGACGTCGAGGAAATGCGCAAGCGCCGCATCCTGATCGATGGCTCGCCCGAAACCGGTGGCGGGCTGCTGCTGCAGATTTTTA
>CALMPZ010000303.1 GCA_937871645.1 uncultured Polymorphobacter sp. | reverse complement strand
ACCCGCTGTGATAGACCCCCGCGCCTTTCGATCCAACTCTGAAGCCTTTCCACGTCCCTCCGCTCCCACCATTGGATAGTTTGTCGATGAGTGCTACCCGCGAAGCGTTCAGCCCGTTCGACAGCCGCCCGGTGGTGACGCGCTTTGCCCCCTCCCCAACGGGCTTCCTGCACATCGGCGGCGCGCGCACCGCGCTGTTCAACTATCTGTTCGCGCGCCACCACGGCGGCAAGTTTCTGCTGCGCATCGAAGATACCGATCGCGCGCGTTCGACCGAGCCGGCAATTGCCGCGATCCTCGACGGGCTGGGCTGGCTCGATTTCGAACATGACGGCGAGATTGTCTATCAGTTCGAACGCGCCGCGCGACACGCAGAGGTGGCTCGCGAACTGCTTGCGAACGGTCACGCCTACAAATGCTACGCCACTGCCGAGGAACTCGAGGAGATGCGCGCCGCACAGCGCGCCGCCAAGGCACCGCTGCGCTATGACGGACGCTGGCGCGACCGCGTTGCCGGGCCGGAGTATGACAACCAGCCCTATGTCATCCGGCTGAAGGCGCCGCGCGAGGGCAGCGTCACTATCAACGACTACGTCCAGGGCGCCGTCACCGTGGCGAACGCCGAACTCGACGACATGGTGCTGCTGCGCTCCGACGGCACGCCGACCTACATGCTGGCCGTCGTCGTCGACGATCACGACATGGGCGTGACACACGTCATTCGCGGTGATGACCACCTCAACAACGCCTTCCGCCAGCTCGCGCTGATCCGCGCCATGGGCTGGGAGGAACCGATCTATGCACATGTGCCGCTGATCCACGGATCGGACGGCGCCAAGCTGTCGAAGCGCCACGGCGCGCTCGGTGTCGATGCCTATCGCGATGAACTCGGCATCCTCCCCGAAGCGGTCGAGAATTATCTGCTACGGCTGGGCTGGGGTCACGGCGACGACGAGTTCATCAATCGTGCGCAGGCGATTGAATGGTTCGACCTCGACGGCGTCGGCCGCGCGCCGGCGCGGTTCGATCTCAAGAAGCTCGAAAACGTCAACGGCCACTATATGCGCCTGGCCGATGACGCGCGGCTGGTGGCGCTGGTCGTACCGCGCATTGCCGCTGCCATCGGTCGCGATCTGATCGCTGCAGACACTGATTTGCTGCTGCGCAGCATGTCCGGGCTGAAGATTCGCGCCAAAAATATCAACGAGTTGGCAGATTCCGCAATCTTCTATCTTCGCACCCGCCCAATTCCGATAGACGAGCGCGCGGCGAGTTTGCTAACACCCGAAGCGGGCGACTTGCTGGCGCAGGTGCATCGCGACCTTGTCGCGCTTGATTCCTGGACCACCCAGTCAACCGAGGCGGCCGTACGAGCCATCGCCGAGTCCCGCGAACTGGGGCTGGGTAAGCTTGCACAGCCGTTGCGTGCGGCTGTA
>CALMPZ010000302.1 GCA_937871645.1 uncultured Polymorphobacter sp. | reverse complement strand
TGGACCGACAAGCGCGGCACGCGCTGGAAGGTCGGCGCGCTGCCGCTGGGCGGCTATGTCAAATTCGCCGGTGACCTCAACGCCGCGAGCGAGCCCGACCCCGATGCCGCACAAATGCCGGCCGCCGATTATGCCGTGACGTTCCAGGCCAAGCCGATGTGGCAGCGCGCGCTGGTCATTCTGGCGGGCCCGCTGACCAACTTCCTGTTCGCGATTCTGGTTTTTGCGGCGTTCTTCATGACTTATGGTCATGCCTTCACGCCGGCAGTCATCAACGGCGTCCAACCCGGCAGCCCCGCGGCGGTCGCCGGCTTGCAATCGGGGGACAAGATCATTGTGCTCGACGGACAGGACATCGAACGCTTCGAGGATGTCGTCCGCGTCGTCACCATCAACCCCGGTACGCCGATCGACGCCCGCGTCAGCCGCGACGGGGTCGAAAAACAGCTGACCATCACGCCCAAGGTCGTCGCTGAAACCGATCGCTTCGGCAATGCCTATACGCGTGGGCTTCTCGGCGTCACCAGCGCCGGGCGTATTGTCGAGCGCCGGTCCCCGGTAGCGGCGGTGTATTTCGCGGTGCAGGAAACCTGGCTGCTGACGCGCACGATGGCCGATACGCTGGTGCAGGTCGTGACCGGTCGGCGCGCCGTCAACGAACTCGGCGGGCCGCTGAAGATTGCCCAGTTCACCGGCCAGCAGGCGACGTTGGGCCTGCCCAATCTCGTGCAGTTCATGGCGTTGATCTCGATTAATCTCGGATTCATCAACCTGCTGCCAATCCCGATGCTGGACGGCGGTCATCTGTTCCTTTACGCGGTCGAGGCAATCCGGCGCCGTCCGCTCGAAGCAAAGGTTCAGGAATGGGCCTTCATGTCGGGTTTCGCGGCGCTGGTGACGCTGATGGTGTTCCTGACCTGGAACGACCTGGCATCGGTGGGTGTGTGGAAGCATTTGTCCGCATTGCTGGGTTAGGTGAGTATGTCTTGCGAAAATTCAGCAGTTGATTTTGTGTCGAAGGGCGGTTTGAGCGTGAGCGAGTATCGAGCAGCGAGCGGCCACGCTTTTCGCCCCGTCACCGCCGTGACGCGGGCGCGCCTGCGGACGTTGCTGGTCGGCACGGCTTTGGCCGGCCTGTCGGCGCCGGCGTTCGCGCAACTGCCACAGCTGTCCGATCCGGCGATGGTCACCCCGCCCAACCCGGCGGATGCGTTGCCGGCAGGTGCCGTGCTGCAGAATGTCCCCGGCGCACCGACTCCCGATCTGGCCGCGGTGCCGTCGGCTTCGGGCATCGTCCGCGGCATCACCATCAAGGGCACCGAGCGGCTCGAACCTGAAACCGTGCGCTCGTACATCGAGCTCAACGTCGGTGATCCGTTCGACCGCAACCGGCTCGATACGGCGCTCAAGGCGCTTTACGCCAGCGAACTGTTCGCCGATGTCACCATCGCCGATCAGGGCGGGAACATCATCATCACCGTCGTCGAAAACCCGGTGATCAACCGCGTCATCATCGAGGGCGCGAAGAAGGTCAAGGAAGACAAGGTCCGCGAGGAAATCCGCCTGGCGCCGCGCCAGATCTTCACGCGCTCGAAGGTCAGCGCCGACGTCGCGCGCATCCTCGAAGTCTATCAGCGGGCCGGGCGCTTCGCCGCCTCGGTCGAACCCAAGATCGTCAAGCTCGACCAGAACCGCGTCGATGTGGTGTTCGAAATTTCCGAAGGCCCCAAGGCCAAGGTCGTCCAGATCAACATCATCGGCAACAAGGTGTTTTCGGACGGCGATCTGCGCGGTGCGATGGCGACCGAACAGGCGCGCTGGTACAAGCTGTTCAGCTCGAACGACACCTTCGACCCCGACCGCATGGCGTACGACCAGCAGAAGCTGCGCCAATTCTACCTGACCGAAGGTTATGCCGACTTCCGCGTTGCGTCCGCCAGCGCCGAGTTGACGCCCGATGGCAAGGACTTCATCATCACCTATGTGGTCGATGAAGGTAAGCGCTACAAGTTCGGCGAGGTGAACCTCGAAAGCCAGATCCGCGACATCAACGCCGAGCAGTTCAAGAGCCTGATCTCGATCCAGTCGGGCGAGTGGTACAACGCCCAGCGCATCGAAAACGTCGTCAACGTCCTGTCCGAAACCGCCGGCATCCTCGGTTACGCCTTCGCTGACGTGCGGCCGCAGTTCAACCGCGACAAGGAAAAGTTGGAGATGAACCTTACGTTCATCATCAACGAGGCGCCGCGCGTCTATGTCGAGCGCGTCAGCATCAACGGCAACGTCCGCACCCGCGACAAGGTCATCCGCCGCGAATTCCGTCTGGCCGAAGGCGATGCGTTCAACAGCATCAAGGTCAAGCGCTCGCGCGACCGTCTGCAGGGCCTGGGCTTCTTCCAGGACAATCTGACGATCGACCAGAAGCCTGGCTCGACGCCTGACAAGATCATCCTTGAAACCAATGTTCAGGAAAAACCGACCGGCGAACTGCAGGTTTCGGCGGGCTATTCGTCGCTTGAGGGGCTGATCCTCAGCCTGTCGATCAAGGAACGCAACTTCCGCGGCAAGGGCCAGGAACTCAGCGCCGGCCTCAACATCTCGAGCTATTCGAAGTCGATCGAACTGGGCTTTACCGAGCCCTACCTGTTCGGCAAGAACCTCGCGCTCGGCTTCAACGTGTTCCGCCGCGACTACAACTCGTTCAACTACACCAACAGCGACCAGCGCACCTCGACCTATTCGCAGACCACCACCGGCTTCCAGATCCGCACCGGTTTCTCGCTGACCGAATTCTGGGCGGCCTCGGTGCGCTACGGGCTGAGCTATGACCAGGTGACGCTCGACCCGGCGATCTACTACGGCCAGATCACCAACCCCGACGGCACCGTCACCATCCAGTGCGACCCGCTCAAGGCCGGGCGCTATCTGTGCGACGCGGTCGGCGACTTCACTACCTCGTCGATCGGCTACAGCCTGATCTGGGACAGCACCAACAACCGTGGCCGCCCGTCATCCGGGCAGCGCTTCTCGTTCAGCCAGGATCTTGCCGGCATCTTCGGCGGCGTCGACTATCTGCGGACGCGCGCCAACTATGACTGGTGGTATGCCATCGGCGGCAGCGCCTGGGTCGTCAACTTCGGCGCTGAAGGCGGCTATGTCTTCGGCTACGGCGGGCAGGATGTCCGCATCGTCGACCGCTTCTACCTTGGTTCGCCGCGCTTCCGTGGCTTCGACATCCGCGGCGTCGGGCCGCGCATCATCCGCAAGCCGGTGCTCGCCGACGGCACGGTCGTCGAAGACGAATCGACCTGGGTCAACGACTCGATCGGTGGCCAGGCCTATTATCTCGGCCGTGTCGAACTGCAGGTGCCGCTGGGCTCGAAGGGTGCCGAACTCGGGCTGCGGCCGTCGGTCTATGTCGATGTCGGCGGCTTGTGGGATGCGCCGCAGCAGATCTTCATCACGCCGCCGCCGCCGGGCCAGTTCGGCTACAAGGAATTCTACTACGGCGACTCGGCCGCTCCGCGCGTTTCGATCGGCGCCGGCGTGTCGTGGAATTCACCGTTCGGGCCGTTCAGATTCGACCTTGCCAAGGCACTTGTGACGCAGCAAGGCGATATTACCAAAGTCTTCCAATTCAACGTAGGGACGCAATTCTGATGAAGAATCTACTCAAGTCGGCAGCTTTTGCCGCAACTATCCTTGCTGCCAGCGTGTCGCCGGTGGCGGTGCAGGCGCAGACCTTGCCGCCGGCCGTGATCATCATCGTCAACATGGACCAGGTCTTCAACGCTTCGGCCGCCGGCAAGCAGGCGCAGGCTGAACTCAAGGCGAAGATCGATGCCATGCAGGCGCGTGCCAACACGCTGCGCACCCAGTTTGGCGCCGAAGAAGAAGCGCTCGGCAAGTCGCAGCCGGCACCGACCAACACCGCAGCGCGCCCGGCATGGGAAGCCAAGGTTCGTGACTTCCAGTCGCGCCAGCAGACCGCCCAGACCGAGCTGAGCAACCGCGAGAAGGAATTCCAGGCCAGC
>CALMPZ010000301.1 GCA_937871645.1 uncultured Polymorphobacter sp. | reverse complement strand
TCGACAAATACGGCCTCGATTATGCGTCGCTTCCGGCGGACCACCCGGGGCTGATCTACTGCTCGATTTCAGGCTATGGCCGTACCGGGCCGCGCGCCGCCGAGCCGGGCTATGACTATGTCATCCAGGCCGAGGCCGGGCTGATGTCGTTCACCGGCGAAGTCGATGGCGCGCCGATGAAAGCCGGCGTTGCGGTGGCCGATCTGTTCACCGGCATGGCGGCAGCGCAAGCCATCCTCGCAGCAATCATCGCGCAGAAACGCGACGGGCTGGGCCAGCACATCGACATGGCGCTGTACGATTGCCAGCTGGCAATGCTCGCCAATATCGGCAGCAGCGTGCTGGTGTCGGGCGACGAGCCACGGCGCTACGGCAACGGCCATCCGACAGTGGTGCCGTATCAATTGTTCAAGACCAGCGACGGCGAAGTCGTCATCGCGGTCGGCAATGACGGGCAGTTCGCACATCTGTGCAACAATTTGCTCGGCCGCCCTGAAATCGCCGCCGATCCGCGTTTTGTCACCAACAGCGACCGCGTCGTCCACCGCGTCGCGCTGAATGACGTGCTGGTGCCGCTGATTGCCGCCAAGCCCACCCACTATTGGCTTGAAGGGCTCAAAGCGGCGGGCGTGCCGGCGGGCGCGGTGCGTTCGGTCGGCACGGCGCTGGCCGCACCCGAAACCGCGGCGCGCGGCATGGTCGGCAAGGTGGCGCATCCGACCGCGGGCGAGGTGTCGCTGATCGCCTCGCCGCTCAAACTTTCAGGCACGCCGCCGGTAACGATGGTTGCGCCGCCGCTTCTGGGGGAGCACACGCAAGAGGTGCTGCGCCGCTTTGGACTGGCCGAAATGGCCCTTGGGGGAAACAATGGATCTGCAACTTCGTGACAAGGTGATCTTCGTCGCCGGTGCCAGCCGCGGCATCGGGCTCGGGATCGTCGAAACCTGCCTCGCCGAAGGCGCGCGCGTCGCAATGGCGGCGCGTGGGGCCGAGGCGCTGGAAGCCGCACGTGCGCGGCTCGCCGCGCAATATGGCGCCGACAAGCTGTGGAGCTTCGCCGGCGACATGCGCGACAGCGGCGATATCGAGGCTGCGGTGCGCGGCGCTGAAGCTTCACTCGGGCCGATTTGGGGCGCGGTCGCCAATGTCGGGCTCGATGAAACGCCGCCGGGGTTCGATGTGACCGACGACCATTGGGAGGCCGGGCTGACGCAGAACCTGACGTCGGCGTACCGGCTGTGTCGTGCCGTGCTGCGCAACATGCAGCCGCGCGGCGAGGGGGCATTGCTGCTCATCAGCTCGATCGCCGGACTGACCGCGCTCGGCACGCCGCTGACCTATGGCACGTCGAAGGCGGCGATGAACCATCTGGCGCGTGA
>CALMPZ010000300.1 GCA_937871645.1 uncultured Polymorphobacter sp. | reverse complement strand
CGGCCCGCGCCATAGCTGGGACCCCGAAGCGCCGGGCATGATGACGGCGTTGCGCGCGCTGGCCGAAGCGCCCGCGACCTAGGTGGTCACCAGCGGTTGCGGACCTTTTCGGCAAAGCCGATCAGGTCTTTGACCGCCAGCCGCGTGCCGTCATCGAGCACCGCAGTGCCCGAAAACCGCCCGAACACCTGATGTTGGTCGGTCTTGAAGATCGCCAGATCGACCTTGTCGGCGCGGTCGACGATCGGCACGAAATCCATTTCGAAGCGACCGTCGCTGCTGGTGAAGCGCCATGGTGCTGCGTCGGGCGCGCCGTCGGGCATGTGGAAGGTCACGTCAGCCAGCTTGTGCGCGCGGCCGTCGAAGAACAGCATGTTCTCGGTCGCGGCGCTAGTGTCGCCGAAGCCGTAGCCGATGTTGAAGCCGAAGCGCCGCTTGTCGACCAGCCCCGATGCCGAGCCCCAGTACCAGGTGTTGTCATAGGTCCAGACGCCGCGCCCCCAGTCGAGCACGCCGAACGCCGTCGCCGGATCAAAGCGATGTACGACGCCGCCAACGACGACTTCGCCGCGCGCCGGCAGGCAGTTGATTTTCTGGTTGTAATAGAATGCCGTCGGCTTGTTCGCGAACGGCGTGGCGATGACCATGCGGTCATCGGCGGGTTGGTCGAGCCAGATTTCACCGTTGAGCCCGCGGCCGCCATCAAACCCCGGTGCATCAATGGTCAGCCGCCGGCCGCCGGGTTCATGGGCAAAGCTGGCGCTGATCTTGGGGTGGCGCCCGGTGACATCGCCGCTGTCGGCGCTGCCGGGGAGTTGCATCGATCCCATCGGCAGCGCCTTTCCGCCGCCGAAGTTGACCGCGGTGCGCGCGTCGAAATCCATCCATGACACGCCGACGAACCCGACATAGCCATTGTCGGCGATAGTCAGCGCCAGCGCGTGGCTGGGGCTGGTGATGCAGTAATAATCCCATTCCTTGATGCGCACCGGCTGCGCCTTGATGCGCGCGCGGTCATAGTGCCGCACCTCGGCGGTCGCCCAGCCGCGTTCGACCAGCCGGCCGCGCGCATCGAGCAGTTCGCCGTTGCCCATTTTATGCTGCATCTTCGCGCCCTAAAAATTGTCGTGCTTGCCGTGGCTTGCGGCAGGGTTATGCTGGCGTCAACATCAGGCTTTGGGGAAATGCCATGCACCACCGTCCGCTCGGCCGCTCGGGACTGACCACCGCTCCGCTGGTGCTTGGCGGCAATGTCTTCGACTGGACCGCCGACCGCGCCACGTCGTTCCGCCTGCTCGACGCCGCCGTCGATGCCGGGGTCAATCTGATCGATACCGCCGACGTCTATTCGGCGTGGGTGCCGGGCCACAAGGGCGGCGAATCCGAAACCGCGATCGGCGCCTGGCTGAAGGCGCGCGGCGCGGCGTTGCGGGCGAAGGTACTGATCACCACCAAGGTCGGCATGTGGCCGGCGCGGCCGGGGCTGGGACGCGCCAACATCAGCGCCGCGTGCGACGACAGCCTGAAGCGGCTCGGCATCGACACCATCGACCTGTACCAGGCGCACAAGGACGACGAGGCGACGCCGCTTGACGAAACGCTCGCGGCGTTCGGCGAGCTCATCGCGGCGGGCAAGGTGCGCGCCATCGGGGCGTCGAACTACAGCACGCAGCGGCTGCGCGCTGCGCTCGACGCCAGCGCCACCGGCGGGCTGCCGCGCTATGAAACGCTGCAGCCGCTGTACAATCTGTACGACCGCCGCGCCTATGAGGGCGATTTGCAGGACCTGTGCGTCGCCGAAAGCATTGGCGTCATTCCCTATTACGGGCTGGCGTCGGGCTTCCTGACCGGCAAGTACCGCTCGGATGCAGACTTCGGCAAAAGCGTCCGCGGTGGCCGCATGGCGAGCTATCTCAACGACCGCGGGCGGGCGATTCTGGCCGGGCTCGATGCCGTCGCGGCAGCGTCCAACGCGACGCCGGCGCAGGTGGCGCTGGCCTGGCTGATGCGCCGCCCCGGCATTGCCGCGCCGATTGCCTCGGCGACCAACCTCGAACAGCTCGCCGACCTGACCGCCGCGATGCACCTCGACCTCGACAAGCCGCAGATGGCGCTGCTCGACGGGGCGAGTGCCGATTGATCATAGGCGCGGCGGCGCGATTTTGCCGCGCTAGGTGCTGGACGCGGGCATGACCAGCGCATAGACCCATTTGACCAGCTCATGATTCAACCGGCGACAAAGCCGGGTTCATGCGCATCACCGGCAATTTTTTGGGGATGAGGACACATGTCGATCGATTTCGAAGTTCCGGCGGAAGCCAAGGCCGTGCGCGAGCGCGTGCGCCAATGGGTGCATGACGAATGCATTCCGGCCGAAAAGGAGCTGATCGCGGGCGGCGACTACAAGACCATCCTGAACAAGCTGCGCACCAAGGCGCGCGCGCAGGGACTGTGGTGCCCGTTCATCCCCGTCGAACACGGCGGCATGGGCCTGGGCCCGCTGACGAACGCGCTGGTGCAGATGGAGCTCGGCGAAAGCTTCCTCGGCGCGCTGTCGGTCAATAGCCAGGCGCCTGACGATGCTACCATCCTGACGCTGCTGACCTATGGCACCGAGGATCAGAAGGAGCGCTTCCTCAAGCCGCTGCTCAACGGTGAAAAGCGCATCTGCTATTCGATGACCGAAAAGGCCGCCGGCGCCGATGCGACAGGCATGCAGACGACTGCGGTCAAGGACGGCAACGAGAACTACATCCTCAACGGCGAAAAATGGTTTTCGAGCGGCGCCAGTGTCGCCGACATCGTCGTCATCATGGCGAAGACCAACCCCGAAGCGCCGCGCCACCAGCAGTTTTCGACGTTCATCGTCGAACTGCCCAACCCCGGTTACCGGATCATCCGCGACATCAAGACGATGTCGGCCGAGAGCGAGCTGTCGCACATCCTCGGCGGCGGCCATGCCGAAGTCGAAATCAAGAACCTTGTCGTGTCGGCGGACAATCTGCTCGGCGGCGAAGGCAATGGCTTTGGCATGGGCCAGCACCGGCTCGCCTATGGCCGCTTGCGCCACGGCATGCACAACGTCGCTATGGCGCAGCGCGCGCTTGATCTCGCGGCGGCGCACATCACCAAGCGCGAGACCTTCGGCAAGAAGCTGGCCGACCGCCAGGCGGTGCAGTTCATGATGGCCGAGTGCGCGACGCAGCTCTACATCGCGCGGCTGATGCTGCTGCACATCGCCTACAAGGCCGAAAAGGGCCTCGACCTGCGGCAGGAAAACTCGATCGCCAAGGTCTATCTGGCGCACATGGTCCACCATGTCGTCGATACCGCGATTCAGCTCCACGGCGCGCTCGGCTATTCGATGGATACGCCGCTGGCGCGCTGGTACACGCAGATCCGCTCGCAGCGGCTGGTCGACGGCGCCGATGAAGTCCATCGCTGGACGGTCGGGCGCAACGTCATCAAGGCGTTCCAGCGCGACGGCACGACGGCGGCCGCCGCCGGCGGCGACCTGCTGTAGAATATCGCCGTCGTCATTCCCGCGTAGGCGGGAATCCATCTTCCACCAGCGCAAAGATGGATTCCCGCCTGCGCGGGAATGACACGGTTCAATTTTGCATTGATCCGGTCTACCACGGCCCGCATGACTGACGAACCTGACGAACTCATCCCGCTCGACCCTGAATTCGGCACGCGCTTCGAACGCGAGCGCCGGCCCAAGACGCAGCTGTATGTGGTGTCGCCGCCGGTGTTCGACGCCGGCTTTCCGGCCAAGCTCGAAGCCGCATTGTCGGGCGGGCCGGTTGCGGCGTTCCAGTTGCGGCTCAAGGGAGTCGATGATGCGGCGATCCTCGCCGCCGCCGCCGCATGCATCGAAGTCTGCAAGCGCCACGATGTCGCGTTCATCCTCAACGACCGCGCCGACCTTGCCAAGCAATGCGGCGCCGACGGCGTTCACCTCGGGCAGAGCGACGGTTCGGTCAAGGATGCGCGGGCGCTGCTCGGCCCCGACGCGCAGATCGGCGTGACCTGTCACGACAGCCGCCATCTGGCCATGGAAGCCGGCGAGGCGGGCGCCGACTATGTCGCGTTCGGCGCCTTCTACGACACCACCACCAAGCCGTCGCATTATCGCCCGCGCCCCGACATATTGAGCTGGTGGACCACCATCAGCCAGTTGCCGTGCGTGGCGATCGGCGGCATCACGCCCGCCAACGCCGCGCCGCTGGTCGCTGCCGGCGCCGACTTCATCGCCTGCGTCAACGCGGTGTGGTTGCATCCCGATGGACCGGGGGCAGGGGTCGCGTCGTTCGGGCCAGTGCTGGCCTGAAGCTGCCGGCTTGACAGAATGAACAGCGTGTTAGACTGTATTGTTAAAACAATACGGCAATAGGGGTTTTCGATGCATTTCAAACTGTTGTGCGCGGCGGTTGTCGCGGCGCTGCTGCCGGTGGCGACGCTGGCCGCAGATGCGCCTGCGCCGGTGCAGGTCATGGTGCTCGGCACCTATCACTTCGGCAACCCCGGGCTCGACGTCAACAACATCAAGGCCGATTCGGTGCTGACCCCCGCGCGTCAGGCCGAGCTGGCGGCGGTGGCGCGCGCGTTCGCCGAATTCAAACCGACGCATGTCATGGTCGAAATGCAGAGCGACGCGCCCGATTTCGCGCTGGCCGCTTACACCCAATTCACCCCCGCCGACCTCGCCACCAAGGCCAATGAAATCGTCCAGATCGGCTACCGGACGGCGCGTGTCGCCGGGCTCACGACCGTCAACGGCATCGACGAACAGCCCAAGGCCGGCGAGCCCGACTATTTCCCCTATGACAAGGTCGAGGCCAGCGCCGCCAAGTTCGGCCAGACCGCGCTGCTGACCGCTGCCAACGCGCCGATTGCCCCGTGGATGAAGGCGTTCGAGGCCGCGCAGAAAACGCACAGCGTCGCGCAGTTGCTGACGATGATGAACACGCCCGGCACGCCGGTTTCGGGGATGGCTTTCTATTACGACATCCTGCCGCTCGGCGACGCCGACGATCAGGCCGGCGCCGACCTCAACGCCGCCTGGTACCTGCGCAACGCCAAGATCTTCGGCAAGGCGATGCACGTCGTAAAGCCGGGGGACCGCGTGCTGATCGTCTACGGGGCAGGGCACGGATTCTGGCTGCGCCACTTCGCGCAGAACGTGCCGGGTTACCAGCTGGTCGATCCGCTGCCGTATCTGGCGCGCGCAAAACTTGGCACGCGCCACGCAAACCGCTAGAAGCCGCGCTTTCCGCACTTCCGGTGAGCCAGTTTCCATGAAAATCAACAGCGTCGATATCCGTCCGGGCAACATCCTCGAGTATCAGGGCGGCCTGTGGCGCGCGGTCAAGATCCAGCACACGCAGCCCGGCAAGGGCGGCGCCTATATGCAGGTCGAGCTCAAGAACCTGATGGACGGTCGCAAGACCAACGAGCGTTTCCGCTCGGCCGAAACCGTCGAGAAGGTCCGCCTCGACACGCGCGATTTCCAGTTCCTGTTCGCCGAAGACCAGACGCTGACCTTCATGGACAAGCTCAACTATGACCAGATCACCCTCGACAAGGACCTGCTCGGCGACGCCGCCGATTTCCTGACCGACGGCATGGACGTGGTCATGGAAACCTATGAGGACAAGCCGATTTCGGTGCAGCTGCCCGACCAGATCGAAGCCGTCATCCGTGACACCGAAGCCGTGGTGAAGGGCCAGACGGCGTCGTCGTCGTACAAGCCGGCAACGCTCGAAAACGGTGTGCGTGTGATGGTGCCGCCGTTCGTCACCGCCGGCACCAAGATCGTCGTCGATACCTACGCGCGCGAATACGTCCGCCGCGCCGACTGATTTCTTCCCTCTCCCCTTGCGGGAGAGGGCGACTCGCGCGTCTTCGCGCGGCGGGGTGAGG
>CALMPZ010000299.1 GCA_937871645.1 uncultured Polymorphobacter sp. | reverse complement strand
TCCTTGCGCTCCTTGACTTCGACTTCGGTCGAACCGCCGACCTTGAGCACGGCAACGCCGCCCGCAAGCTTGGCGAGACGCTCCTGGAGCTTCTCCTTGTCATAGTCCGACGTGGTGATTTCGATCTGCGCGCGGATCTGCTCGACCCGGCCCTTGATCGCATCGGCCGAACCGGCGCCATCGACGATGGTGGTGTTGTCCTTGTCGATGGTGACGCGCTTGGCCTTGCCCAGCATGTCGAGCGTGACGTTCTCGAGCTTGATGCCGAGGTCTTCGCTGATCATCTGGCCTTCGGTCAGGATCGCGAGATCTTCGAGCATCGCCTTGCGACGGTCACCGAAGCCCGGCGCCTTGACGGCAGCGACCTTGAGGCCGCCACGCAGCTTGTTGACGACCAAGGTCGCGAGCGCTTCGCCTTCGACGTCTTCGGCGATGATCAGCAGCGGGCGGCCCGACTGGACAACCGCTTCGAGCACCGGCAGCAGCGCCTGCAGGTTCGACAGCTTCTTTTCGTGGATCAGGATGTACGGCGCGTCGAGTTCGACGGCCATCTTTTCCGGGTTGGTGATGAAGTAGGGGCTGAGATAGCCACGGTCGAACTGCATGCCTTCGACGACATCGAGTTCCGACGCCATACCCTTGGCTTCTTCGACGGTGATGACGCCTTCCTTGCCGACCTTTTCCATCGCCTTGGCGATCATTTCGCCGATTTCGGTTTCGCCGTTGGCCGAGATCGTGCCGACCTGGGCGATTTCCGACGTGCCGGCGACGGGCTTCGAACGCGCCTTGAGGTCAGCGACGACAGCGGTCACCGCCATGTCGATGCCGCGCTTCAAATCCATCGGGTTCATGCCGGCGGCAACCGACTTCATGCCTTCGCGGACGATGGCCTGCGCCAGCACGGTCGCGGTGGTGGTGCCGTCACCGGCGATGTCGTTGGTCTTCGAAGCGACTTCGCGAACCATCTGCGCGCCGAGGTTTTCGAACTTGTCCTTGAGTTCGATTTCCTTGGCGACAGTGACGCCGTCCTTGGTGATGCGCGGGGCGCCGAACGACTTTTCGATGACGACATTGCGGCCCTTGGGACCGAGCGTCACCTTGACCGCGTCAGCGAGGATGTCGACGCCGCGCAGGATGCGTTCGCGGGCGTCACGGCCGAATTTTACGTCTTTGGCTGCCATGTTGAATTCCTTGAATTGATTTTGAAGAGGTTCGGAAAGTCGGACTCAGGCTGCGAAGCTTCAGGCTTCGATGATGCCGAGAACGTCGCTTTCCTTCATGATCAGCAGGTCTTCGCCGTCGACCTTGATCTCGGTGCCCGACCATTTGCCGAACAGGATCTTGTCGCCGGCCTTGACGTCGAGCGCGTTGACCTTGCCGTCATCGCCACGTGCACCGGCACCGGCAGCGACGATCACGCCTTCCTGCGGCTTTTCCTTGGCGGTGTCGGGGATGATGATGCCGCCAGCGGTCTTGGCTTCGGCTTCGATGCGGCGAACGAGCACGCGGTCGTGCAGCGGACGGAATTTCATGTGAGCTTCCTTTTTGATGACGAATGGCTGCGTTGGCACTCAGCAAAGGCGAGTGCTAACGACTGGGCGCATATGGTACCCGGCGCCGGAAGCGTCAAGGGCAGGATCGATGAACTTTCGATGTCAGCGCTGCGTCGATTTAATGCGCCAGCGGACGCCCCTGTAAGACAGCGCAAAATGCTGCTGCGTCGCAGTTGACGTTCTATCTTGTGCTGGCTGACTTTGCGGTTAACATGCGCTGAGCTTTTCACCGGCGTACCGCCGCAAGGGCGGACTTCGCCAAATCAACAAGGGAGTGGCGATAATGGCTGAAGACTGGTCAATCGACGTCAAGAAATACGCGCCGGATGCGGATGACAATGTCATCGCCGCCATCGTGCGTCACTGCGGCATTGCGCTGCGCAACCGCGACTCTTCACTGGTGTCGTTCACCGACACTGCCGAAACCGACCTGGTGCGCGAAAGCTATTGCAAGAAGAAGCTTGGCCTGACCGACCCCGACTCGGTGCTCGATGAGGCGATCGCCAAGGTCGGCGAGCGCATGAAGGCCGATCACACCAAGAACCGCGTGACGGTTTACTATCTGCTCGCCGAAGCCTTCAACAAGCTCGGCATCTTCGGTGCCGTTGCTGCAGTGGCCGCACCTGTCGCCGCCGCCGTGGCAGCCCCGGTCGCTGCCGCTGTCGTCGAGCCGGTGGCTGCACCGCGCGCCGCACCGCTCGCTGCGGTGCCCGAAGTTGCGGCAGCCGGCAGCATGCGCTGGCTGTGGTGGCTGCTCGGTCTGCTGGCGCTCGCCGGCCTGCTGTGGTGGCTGCTGCGTCCGAAACCCGAGGCGGTCGTCGTCGCCGAAGTCACCGAAGCCGTGGTGCCGGCAGCGCCCGTCGCCGCACCGGCCGTGGTCGTTCCCGAAGGTTCGGGCGTGACGACACAGGAAGTCGAAGGCAAGCCGGCGGTTTCAGTCTATTTCGATACCGCCAAGACCGATGTCACGCCGGACTTCGCGGCGGTCGCCGCACCGGTCAAGGCCTATGTCGAAAGCCATCCCGGCGCACGACTCGCGGTGTCGGGCTACAATGACCCGCGCGGCGACGCCGCGATGAATGCCGAGCTTTCGAAGAACCGTGCCAAGAGCGTCCGCGCTGCATTGATCCTGATCGGCGTGCCGGAAGCCAGCATCGATCTCGTCAAGCCGGCCGAAACGACCGACACCGAAGACAGCATGGTGCAGGCGCGCCGTGTCGATATCAGCGTCGTCGATCCGAGCTGACAGTCGCAACATCAGGCGACGAATGAACAACGCCCGGCGCGCCAGCGCGCCGGGCGTTGATTTTTTGGACGATATGCGGCCGGCAACGGGCCGGGATATCACAGTCATTTGGCGTTGGCCGGCGGGCATCGTATAGCGTGGCGATGAACCCCGACCGGAAAGCCCGAAAATGAACGTGCTGCGCAAAATCTGGCGCTTTCTCGTCGGCGTCAAGGATGCGCTGGCGCTGATCCTGCTGCTGGTGTTCTTTGCCGGCGTCTGGTCGCTGCTGCGCGGCGGCCCGCCCGCGACGGTGCCGACCGATGCGGCGCTGGTGCTGGCGCTCGACGGGCAGATCGTGGATCAGGCCAACGAACGCCCGTTGCTTGCGGCAATTGCCGGCGACACGGCGCGCCAGATCGAAGTCCGCAACGTGCTGATGGCGCTCGACCGCGCCAAGACCGACATGCGCATCAAGGCGGTCGTGCTTGAACTCGACGCCTTCACCGGCGGCGGCCAGGCCAACCTGCAAGCCATCGGCCGCGCGCTGACCGCGGTGCGCGCCACCGGCAAGCCGGTGCTCGCCTATTCGACCGCATACACCGATGACAGCTATTATCTTGCAGCACACGCCAGCCAGATCTGGCTCAACCCGCTCGGCGGCGTGCTGCTCACCGGCCCCGGCGGCACCAACCTGTATTTCAAAAAGGCGCTCGACAAGCTCGATGTCGACGTCAACGTCTTCCGCGTCGGCACCTACAAGTCCGCCGTCGAACCGTTCACGCGCAGCGATGCCTCGCCCGAATCGAAGGCCGCGTCGCAGGCGCTCGTCGATACGCTATGGGCGAGCTACCGCGCCGATGTGTCGAAGGTCCGCCCCAAGGTCGACTTGCCGGCGCTGCTCGCCGACCTGCCGGCGCGCGTCAAGGCCGCAGGCGGTAGCCTGTCGCAGACCGCGCGCACCGCCGGCCTCATTGACCGCCTCGGCAGTCCCGAAGATTTCTACGGCACGCTGCGCCAGCAATATGGCGAAGGCGAGGGTGACAGCATCGCCAGCTTCAACGGCATAACGTTGTCACGCTACCTGTCCGCCACCGCCGACCAGAACAAGAAGTCCGGCGACGCCATCGGCATCGTCTATGTCGCGGGCGACATCGTCGACGGCTTCGCGCCCGCGGGCACCGCAGGCGGCGACACCATCGCGCGCCAGATCGACCGCGCACTGAATGACACCGACATCAAGGCGCTGGTCGTGCGCATCGACTCGCCCGGCGGCTCGGTCATGGCCTCCGAACGCATCCGCGAGGCGCTGTTGCAGGCGAAAGCCCGCAAGCTGCCGATCGTCGCCAGCTTCGGGCCGGTCGCCGCCAGCGGCGGTTACTGGGTCGCCACCGCCGCCGACGAAATCATCGCCGAGCCCGCGACCATCACCGGCTCGATCGGCGTGTTCGCGGTGATCCCGAGCTTCAACCGCCTGCTCGACCGCGTCGGCATCGGCGCCGACGGCGTCAAATCGACGCCCTATACCGGCGCCCCCGACATCCTGCGTGGGCTGACCCCCGACACCAAGATGCTGCTGCAAGCCTCGGTCGAAGACATCTACCGCCGCTTCACCGGGCTGGTCTCGGCCGCACGCAAGCTGCCCGTCGAACGCGTCGACGCCATTGGCCAGGGCCGCGTCTGGGCCGGCTCGACCGCCAAGGACCTCGGGCTGGTCGACAGCCTCGGCGGCCTCGATGCCGCCGTCGCCGCTGCTGCGCGGCGCGCGCAACTGCCCGCCGACGTCCGCACCGTCGATATCGAACGCCGCCCGTCGCTGCCGTTCGAAATCCTCAACAGCCTGTTCGGCGAGGAAGAGGAAGACATGCGCCAGCAAGCCGCCATCCGCGACCCGTTCGCGCGGCTGGCGCGCGTCGACCAGGCGCGCATCCTCGGCGGTATCGCGCAGGCGCAAGCCGTCGCCAGCGGCCCGACGATGCAGGCAAGCTGCCTCGATTGTGCGGGGCTGATGCCGCCGCGGGCGCTGGTCAAGGCGCCGTCGGGGTGGCTGGCGAGCCTTGCGGCTTTGGTAGATTAAGAGCCTCAGGCCTGCCCGCCGGAGGCTCTTATCGCCTGTACCCCGGCAACTTCAGATTGAACCGGATCGCCGCCGCACGCAGCGCAAACCCCGACAACGCGCCGAGTATGCCGGCGGCAAGCAGCGGCACGCCCAGCACCGTCAGCCCGACATAGACCGCTGCGCTGATGACGGCTGCGGAGATATAGATTTCGGGGCCAAGCAGCATCGACGGCTCACCGGCCAGCACGTCGCGGATGATGCCGCCGAAGGTTGCGGTCAGCACCCCCATGACGACTGCGACGAGCGGTGCGACGCCGTAGCTGATGGCTTTGGCTGCGCCAACGACGGCGAACGATGCCATGCCGACCGCATCGAACCAGATCAGCGCGCGCGCCGGCCAGCGGTCGACATGGACGAGCCAGGCGACCGCCGCGACGCCGAAGCACACCCACAGATAGTCGGGCTGGCGCACCCAGAACACCGGTGCGCCGATGAGCAGGTCGCGCAGCGTGCCGCCGCCGATGCCGGTGGCTGCGGCGAAGAACGCAAAGGTGATGATCGTCTGCTTGGCGCGCGCCGCCGCCAGCGCGCCGGTCAGCGCGAACACCGCGACGCCCAGGAAATCGAGCGCGACCAGCGCCGGGCGCAACTGTTCGATGGTGATGTTGGCGGGGTCCATCTAGTGGCGCTGTCGGCGGCGCAGCGTGACGAAGATCAGCACGATGCCGCTGATGACGCTGGTCACCGCCAGCACCGCCGAGCCGATGAGCAGCGGGTGGTGCGTATCCTCGCGCCCGACCGGATCGAGAATGTGCAGCCCCCAGAAGAAGTCGAACAGCCGCCACAGCCCGGTGCGGATCGACAGGATCGCGCCATCGGCACCGATATAGACGCGCGTGCCGTCGGCGAAGGCGACGCGCCAGCCGGGCACGTTGCGGCGCAGTTCGAGCGGCGGGTTGGCGGGGTCGAGCGGTGTCACCGCCGCCGCGCCGGTCAGCGTCGTGCCGGCATGCGCCAGCGCCAGCGCATCGGCGGCGGTCACCGGGCGCTGCGCGCCACTGCGGGCATCGATCAGCCAGACGTCCT
>CALMPZ010000298.1 GCA_937871645.1 uncultured Polymorphobacter sp. | reverse complement strand
ATGACGATGTTCTTCTTCAAATGGTTGCAGGCCTCAGGCCTGCCCGCCGGAGGCCCGTAATGGGACTTGTTATCCCGCGGAAAGCCCTGCGGCGGCAACCGCCCGGCGCTGGCGCGGTTGCCCGCCCAAAGCGTCAGATCGACTTCGGTGCGCGTGCGTGTGCCGCTGCCGCCGAGCCGCCATGACAGGCCGTCGGCGAGGGCGAAGCCGGTGGCATCGGAGAGCCCGCCGTCCTTGTATTTCTGCAGCGCGACGCCCTGGCCGCGTGCCATCACGGGCAGCTCGGTCAGCGGGAAGATCAGCAGTTTGCGGTTTTCGCCGATGACCGCGATGTGGTCGTCGGTGGTGGCAAGGCTGCGGACGATGAGCAGCTTGGCGCCGGCGCGCGGGGTGACGACCTGGCGGCCCTTGCGGGTTTCGGCGAGCAGTTCGGCGCATTCGGCGACGAAGCCGCGGCCGTCGCTGGCCACCAGCAGGTGGCGCGTTTCGGGCCGGTAAACGTCGATCAGCAGGATGGCGGCGTCGGCATCCATGTCGATCATCAGGCGGATCGGTTCGCCGAAGCCGCGGCCGCCGGGCAGGTTGGCGGCGGACAACGTATAGAAGCGGCCATTGTCGGCGGCGAGCAGCAGCTTGTCGGTGGTGTAGGCGTGGAACGCGAAGCCCGGGCCGTCGCCCTCCTTGAACTTGACGGCATCGGCCGACGCGAGGTCGACATGGCCCTTCATCGCGCGGATCCAGCCCTTGGCGGAGGCAATGACGGTCAGCGGCTCGCGGTCGATCATCGCTTCCAACGGGATGAACGTCACCGTGGGTGCGGCCTGAATGGTGGTGCGGCGGCGGCCGAGTTCGGTTTCGCGGCTGTAGCGGGCGCCTAGCTGTGCGAGGTCGGCTGAAATGCGGTCGCGCTGCGCTTGCGGCGAGCCCAGCAGCGCCCGCAGTGTCTTGGCTTCGGCGATCAGCTTGTTGTTTTCCTTGGTGATTTCGATTTCTTCGAGGCGGCGCAGCGCACGCAGCCGCAGGTTGAGCACGGCTTCGGCCTGGCGGTCATTGAGGCCGAAACGCGCCATCAACTCGGCCTTGGGGTCGTCCTCCTCGCGGATGATGCGGATGACCTCGTCGATGTTGAGATAGGCCTTGAGATAGCCTTCCAAGAGTTCGAGTCGGTCTTCGATCTTGCTGAGCCGGAACTGCGTGCGCTTGGCGAGCACGTCGAGCTGGTGATCGAGGAAGGCGTCGAGCGCCTGCTTCAATGACATCACGCCGGGGCGGCGATGCTTGTCGAGCACGTTCAAGTTGAGCGAGAAGCGCAGTTCGAGGTCGGTGAGCTTGAACAGGCTTTCCATCAGCACGTCGGGGTCGACATTGCGCGACCGCGGTTCGAGCACGAGGCGGATTTCGCTGTCCGATTCGTCGCGGACGTCGGCGAGGATCGGCAGTTTCTTGTCGTTGATCAGGTTGGCGATGTCCTCGATCAGCTTGCCCTTTTGCACCTGATACGGGATTTCGCTGACGACGATGTTCCACATGCCGTGGCCGGTATCGACCTTTTCCCAGCGCGCGCGCAGACGGAAGCTGCCGCGCCCGGTGGCATAGGATTCGCGCATCGTGGCGGGGGGTTCGACCAGGATGCCGCCGGTCGGAAAGTCGGGCCCGGGCATATGCGCGAGCAGCCCGTCGATAGTGATGTCGGGGTCGGCGAGCAGCGCGCGGGCGGCATCGACGATTTCGGCGACGTTATGCGGCGGGATCGACGTCGCCATGCCGACCGCGATGCCGCTGGCGCCGTTGGCGAGCAGGTTGGGGAAGGCGGCGGGGAAGACTTCGGGCTCTTCGTCCTCGCCGTTGTAGGTCAGGCGGAACGGCACGCAGGCCTCGTCGAGCCCGTCCATCAGGTCCGCGGCGGCGGCAGTCAGCCGCGCTTCGGTGTAGCGCATCGCCGCCGCGTTATCGCCGTCGATGTTGCCGAAATTGCCCTGGCCGTCGACGAGCGGATAGCGCAGCGAGAACGACTGCGCGAGCCGCACCATCGCGTCGTAGATCGACTGGTCGCCGTGTGGGTGATATTTGCCCATGACGTCGCCGACGACGCGCGCGCATTTTTTGTAGCCGGTGGCGGGGTCGAGCTTGAGCAGCCGCATCCCCCAAAGCAACCGGCGGTGCACCGGCTTCAGCCCGTCACGGACATCGGGCAGCGAACGTGCGGTAATCGTCGACAGCGCATAGACCAGATAGCGGTCGCTGAGCGCGCTCGCGAACGGGGTGTCGAGGATGCGGTTGGAGTCGGGGTCGGTGGCTTTGAGCGTCATGCCGCGGTTCTAGCGTGCAGGGGCCGCGAACGCCATGCCCGCGCACCGGGGAATCGGTGCGCGGGCAGGGGCGCCTAGTGCAGTTTCTGATAGGTGCCGTTCGCCACCGTCACCGACAGGTTCTTCGCCGGGGCGTTGTCGTCGCGGTGTAGGTGGTGCCGTCGGCGAGCTGGCCCATCTGCACGGCCAGCGTTACCGGCTGCGACGGATCATCGAGATAGGTCGCGACGTTGATGCCGAGGATGCGGTTGGTCGCCTGATCGACGGTGATCGCCAGATTGTCGCCGGGCTTTTCATAACCGGGGAAGTTGAGCGTCGCGCCGCCACCGGCGGGCATGGTGACGGTGACCTTGCCGGCCGCCTTGACTGCGGCGAGCTTGGCGGGGGCGGGCGGCACATAGGTCTTCACCAGTGCCACGGCGCTTTCCATGTAGTCGGTCATTTCGGCCTTTTTGTTGGCGACAATCCGCCCGCGCAGCCCGCCCTGCGCCTGGGCAGGCGGTGCGGCGTTGATCGGCACCTTCTGCAGCGTGCCGTCGGCGCCGTAGGAGACGCTGGCTTGGCGGACCGCCTTGACCTCGCCGTTGTAAGTGACCGTCGTGGTTTCGATCCAGCTATAGTGGCGCAGCGCCGCCAGGCTGGCGGCGAGCGAGGCCTTGAGCGATTCGAGCTTGGCATCGGCGCCCTGGGCCCGGGCCGCGACCGGGGAAACCAGCGCAAGGCAGGCAGCAATGATGAAAGCGTGGCGAAGTGACATGAAAAGTCCCCCTTTTTGACAGGCATGGCTGCCCGGAATGTCGAAGTCGACAGCCTATCGTGGCTGGCGCGCGGTTCAAAGTGCTGTTTGTCGGTCGGGACGGCGGCGGGGGCCGATGCCGGGCGCGCTGATTCGTACAAAATCCAGGTGGTTTCGGCGCTGAACCTATCGCAATGATTTTCGAATCGGAAACAAAATGGCGCGAACCGCCATCACTTCACAGTTATTGTATCCAAATTGCCGCTGCTGATATAAGGACAACACGGTGGTCGAAGGGATCGCTTAACCGGTTGGCCACCCGGGAAGAGCAAAATGACTGGGTCTGAAGCTGGAATCTGGAACGCGGTGAAAGCCTGCGGTGTGCGCTTTGGCGCATTCCGACAGGCTGTTGTCGTGCGTGCGCCAGTTCCGGCACCGATCGCGCCTGTTGCCCCCGAAGCGGTGTGCACGCCATGACGCAACACCTCGCCCAGCTCACCGACGGCCAGCGCGATTGCCTGCGGCTGGTCTATCGCCACATGACGTCGAAGGACATTGCGCGCACGCTCGGCGTGTCGCCGCATACCGTCGACATGCGGCTGCGCACCGCGATGAAGGTGCTCGATGTGCCGAGCCGCATCGATGCTGCGCGCCTGCTCGTCCATACAGAAGCTGCTGAAATTGCTGGCGGAAATGCTCGCATTGCCAAGGAAGCGAGCGCTGCCGAGCTAGATCAATCGTTGATATATCAGTCGTCGGATGTTGTCGGGGCGCCGGAATTGGCGATTGTTGGGGCACCGGCCTCAACCAGAAGCGACGAAAATGCGATCCCACTTTCTGACCCCAGGATCAAGCCGGTCGTCGGTCCGCCCGCCAGCGGCCCTCCCCGTCTGGCGGGCGCATCGACCTTCTTCGATGCGTCTTCACAAGCAAGCCCGGCAGCAACAGCTGCACCACCTTTGCCTGATACGACAGGCACAATCACAGGCTGGCACGCAGCCAGTCTGGCCGGCGCACCCGGCGTTTCATTGCCCTGGGGACAGCGCAATGATCTGTCGATTACCGCGCGGCTTACCTGGATCGCGTCGATTGCGATCGGCTCGGCACTGGCATTCGGTGCAATTTTGGGCGCGCTCGAAGCGCTGAAACGACTACTCTAGCAACCCGGACGCTCAACGTCCGTCAACACTGCAACCAACCGCGATTTCGCGGCAAGGAAGGATATTGTCTCATGCTCAAGGAACGCCGCCTCATCGCCGAACAGGTCGCCCAGCAGCTGTTCGCTGCCGAAGCCGCCATTGATGCCGCCATCGCCGCCACCGCGTCGCTGACCGGCCTGATGCCCTCGATCCGCCAGGCTGCCGGCATTTCGGCACATATCGGCCAGGACGCGCTCGCCGAAGCCGCCGAGACCTGCTCGATGCTGGTCCGTGCCCGCAGCAGCATCGTTGCCACGCACAACGCACTGACCGTCGCGCAGAAGCAGATGGGCCTGGGCGCCGTCAACTTCGGTGGCCTCGTCGACAAGCCGCTGCTCGCCGGTGAAACGGCGCGTCACCTTGCTGCGGTCGAGCGCGCCGCCTGATGCGGGTTGTCACCGCGCCAGGCGTGGTGCGGCGGCATGACTGGAGGTTAGTCAAATGCTACTCAAATTATTGTTCCTGACGATGTTGCTCGGCACGTGCGGCATGGCCTTCTGGAAGGGTCGCAACAGCGAGAAGTGGACCGCGGCGATGCTGATGGTCGCGGCAGTAGCTTCGTCGGTTTTCGAAACGCGGTTGTTCTACGGAACCGAAACCGGCGTGCTGATCGTCGACCTGATGCTGCTGGCCTATCTGCTGGTGCTGGCGCTGCAGAGCGACCGGTTCTGGCCCTTATGGGCAGCGGGGTTCCAGATCGTCGGCACCTCGATCCATCTGGCGAGCATCGTGGATTCGGAGATCTGGCCGGCGGCCTATGCGACCGCGCAGGTGTTCTGGGCCTATCCGGTGCTGCTGGCGCTCGGCGTCGGCACGTGGCTCGAGGCGCGTTACCGCGCCTGGTAGGCAGTTGCACCGGCGGCGAGGTTCAAGCCCTTTGAACTGACGCTGCCGGTCGCAGCCGCCAAGACCTTCATCGCACGGCAGCATCCTGCTGCCGTGCGATGAGGCTTGTCAGGCGCGTGCGGGCCGCCAGCAGCGCCGCCAGCCGGCCGGTCAGCATGTCGCGTTCGAGGAAATGGCCGGTGGTGTGCAATGCCGCCGCGACATCATCCCATGACGGCGTGTCATCGGCACCGAGCAACAACGCCGGTAGCGGCAGCAACCGCGCCGCATAGGGCAGTCCGGCGCCGCGGCTGACCGCATGCGACGATTTGGGCGAGACATAGGCGAGGTCGGTCGTGGCGCCGGTGACGACGCAATTCGACAGGTCGGGCCCGAAGCCGAGCTCTGCCATCAGCAGCAGTTCATAGCGCGCGACGCCGGCCATGGCGCGCGCCGGTTCGACGCCGAGCGTCATCGCTTCGAGCAACCCGTCGAGCACACTGTACAACGGCGGGTGCGGCACGCCCTCGGTCAGCAATGTCGCGGTCAGTCCGGTCAGCCATTCAAGACTGGCAGCCCCCAGCGCATCGAGCGCCAGTCCGGCGCGCGAACTGCCCAGCTCGACCGTCGCGCTGCCAAGCTGGCTGTCGAGCCGCGCGTGCAGTTGCAGCGCCACGCTGTTGCCCAGCCCGAGCACCGGCCGCAGCCGCCGCGACCGGCCGCCACGGACATAACCCGCGACCAAGCCGTGATCGTGCGTCAGGAAACGCACCACCGCGCCGTGCTCGCCGTGCGGCAGCACGCCAATGACCAGCGCCGGGGCTTCGATATCCATGCGCCACCCTAACGCCAAA
>CALMPZ010000297.1 GCA_937871645.1 uncultured Polymorphobacter sp. | reverse complement strand
GTCATTTCGCTCTATGCCCATCTGGTCGCACAGACCGCCGAAATCACCCGTCAGGCGCAGCAGAAATTCCGCGTCGGCGAAAGCCCCAGCACCGAAGTTTCGCAGGCGCAGGCGCGCCACGCCGAAGCACTCGGTGCGCTGGCGCAGGCGCGTGGGAGCCGTGCCGCCGCCGGCGCGCATTACCGCAACCTCGTCGGTGTCGAACCCGTCGGGCTGATGGCGCTGCCACCCGGCCCCGCCGCGCCGGCAACGCTCGATGCCGCCATCGACATCGCGGCGAAGAACAGCCCGGCGGTGATGCAGGCGCAAGCGGCACTGGCCGCCGCACAAGCCGCCGCACGCGGTGCCAAGGCCGACCGGCTGCCCACCGTCGGCGCGTTTGCCGAAGCCTCGGCGATCCGCGACGAATTCTTCCCCGACTACCGCGCCAACGCCGCCACGGTCGGTGTCCGCGCCAACTGGCAATTCTACAACGGCGGCCGCACCGATGGCCGCGTCGCCGAAACCAACGCCGATGTCCGCGCCGCCGAAGAGCGCCTGCGCAGCGCCCGCGCCCAGATCGAGGAGGCGGTTATTGCCGCCTGGTCGGGAGTCCATGCGACGGCGCTGATGGCCAGCGCTGCCGCCGATCAGGCGCGCGCCGCCGATGCATCGCTCGCCAGCGTGCGCCACGAAGTCCGCGTCGGCCTCAAGCCGCAGCTCGACCTGCTCGATGCCGAGCGCGAAGCCATCGCCGCCGCCAGCAATGCCGCGCAGGCGCGCGCCAACCGCACCGTCATCGCCTACCGGCTGGGCGCGTTGCTCGGCAGCTATTGATCACCCTCGCAGCAAAGGACCACGCCATGTTCAAGACCAATATCGGCAGCATCGACCGCATTTTGCGCATCGTGGCGGGGCTGGTGCTGATCGCGCTGGTGTTCGTCGGCCCCAAGACCCCGTGGGGCTGGTTCGGCGTCGTGCCGCTGCTGACCGGGATGATGAGCAGCTGCCCGATCTACAGCATCTTCGGCATCAGCAGCCGCGGTCGCTAACCTCAAGCAACGGAGTATTCCCATGGTTGAAGACTGGGTCGCCCTGATCGGCGACATGAACGGTGCTGTCCGCAACCTGCGTCAGGCCGCACCCGATGTGATGAAGTCATTTTCGGAAATGGCGCGCGCGGCGCATGGCGCCAAGGCGCTCGATGCGCAGACGCGCGAGTTGGTGGCGCTGGCGATCAGCGTCGCTGTACGCTGTGACCCATGCATCGCCTATCACGCCGAAGCCGCAGTCAAACACGGCGCTTCGCGCGAAGCGATTTCGGAAACACTGGCCATGGCGGTCTACATGGGGGCCGGCCCGTCGGTCATGTACGCCGCAAAGGCACTTGAAGCGGTGGACCAGCTGAGCACGCGCCAGGCTTCAACAAGCTGAATTTGCGACCCGGGCGTTCGCGGCTTGGGTCGACCAAAGTCAACGAACTTATCTGCAGAAATGATATATCCAGCATCGACATGGGCTGCCGATGTTTGGTGATTGTTGAAAGCGCTCGCGAGCGCGTTTGGCTGAAGAAGGGGTCGCGTCCGCAATTTGTCCCGGACTGTCCAGTGCGAAGGTGGAACAACCGGGGTGTACCGTTTGGAGGAACTCCGCACAAATTTGGAACTCGCTGGGAGAGCCTTGGCAGCCCATCCCGATTCTCGATTGGTGCATCGAAAAAGTGCACAAGCAGCCACCGGTCGGATTTCGCAACGGCCACTTTGAAACATTCCGCGGGTCAAAGGACACCGGAATTGATCGCAGATGACCGCCAATAGCCGACAGAATCAGGGGAATACTCGCAGGAACGTCAGCGATCATTGCTGAGAATGTAGCAATTATTCAATTATTTAAGGCGAAAAATATGGCGGAGAGGGTGGGATTCGAACCCACGGTGAGCTTACACCCACAACGGTTTTCGAGACCGTCCCATTCGACCACTCTGGCACCTCTCCGCAATCGAGGTGGGTGAACATGCGTGCACCGGTCGAAGGCGCGCGTATAGCCAGCGTCCGGGGGTTTGCCAAGGGGCTGCGCGCATAGGTTGCGACACGGGGCCTTTTCGTCTGGCGACAACTTCCTATATGATACGGCGGCGGGCAATCGTGCTCGCCCTGCCAGAGGTAGCTTGTGAACGACAAGTCGATCGATCCGCCGCCCGCCGTCGCGCCTGCCGCGACGGGTGAAGCCGGCCTTGCATCGATGCCGATGGCAACATTCGGCATCGGCGATGTCGTGCGCCACCGGCTGTTCCCGTTCCGCGGCGTCATCTTCGACGTCGATCCGCAATTCGCCAATACCGAGGAATGGTGGCAGTCGATTCCGGAAAATGTCCGGCCGCGCAAGGACCAGCCGTTCTATCACCTGCTCGCCGAGAACGATGACGCATCGTACGTCGCCTATGTCAGCCAGCAGAATCTGGTGCGCGAGGAAGCCGCCGAGCCGGTGCAGCACCCGGGTGTCGAGCAGATGTTCGGTGATTTCCGCGACGGCCGCTACGTCTTGCGCAACCCGCTGCGCAACTAGCGCCGGCGCTAGCGCCGCAACAACGGCAGCTTGAGCTTGAACGCGACGATCGCCCAGCCGACGAGATTGCGTACCGATAGCGTCAGTGCCGAGGCAATCGCCGCACCGGTCAGCCCGAACAGCGGGATCAGCGTCAGCGCCGTCAACAGCGCCACGCCGAGCGACAGCAGCGAATTGCCCAGCGAATAGCGTTCGCCACCGGTCATGATCAGCACCGAGCCGATCGGGCCGGTCAGCACGTTGACCAGCTGCGCCAGCGCGAGGATGCGCAGCACCGTCGTGCCTTCGGCAAACTCGCTGCCGAACAGCTGCATCACCAGACCCGGAAAGCCGAGCGTCAGCACGAACAGCGGCAGCGACAGCGCCAGAATGATCGCCACTGCCTGCCGCCAGGTGCGGCCGATGCCCGACAGGTCGCCGACGCGGTAGGCCGCCGCAATGCGCGGCCCGGCAACCGCATCGAAGCTGACGATGATCAGGTTGAAGATGCTGGTGACCTGCCAGGCGGTGCGGAAAATCCCGACTTCGACGGCGCTGTGGTGTGTCGCCAGCAACGTCAGGATCAGCCAGTCGATCGAATAGCCGACCAGCACGACGCACAGGATCGGCCAGCCCTGCGCCAGGATCGGCAGCAGCGGCACACGCGTGTGCGGCCAGTCGCGCATGTCGCGCCATTGCACCACGGCACCAATCGCCACGCACACGGCAATCCCGGCGACATAGGCGATGCCGGCGCTGACGACGGTGGTCGGCACCGCCAGCACGTGCAGGACGCCCACCGTGGCAATCGCGATCGCCATCGAAGCGGGGCCATCGAGGATTTGCGCGAACAGCACGCGGCCACTGCTGCGCAGCGATGACGACACAATGCGGATCAGCGCGATGGGAATGACGCCGAAGGTCACGGCGCGCAGCACCAGCCCGTCGCTCGGCGTATCATACAGCCGCTGCAGCAGCGGCACGCCGCCGAGCGTCAGCACGACCGCGACGCCGATGCTGGTGACCAGCACCATCGTCGCGACGGTGCGGATGGCGCCGCGCGCGAGATCGCGGCGGTCGATCCTGATGTCGCCCGCGACAGTGCGGATGAGGATATAGTCGGTGCCGAGCAATGCCGCTGTCGAGGCAATCAGCAAGGTCGTGACCGCCAGCCCGAACTGGCCGACGCCGGCGGGGCCATAGGCACGTGCCAGCAATATGGTGAAGCCGAAGCTCAGCACCGCGCCGACAATCTTGATCGAAAACGCCGCAAAGGTCTGCAGGATATGCGGATTGCGTTCGAGATAGCCTTTGGCAAAGGCGATCAGAGCGGCGGGTCGCCGTGCCATGTCAATCGGACCTTGTGGCGGTTGCAGCTGGCGCGTTCAGCCACGCGCCAGGACAAGCGCCGACTTGTCGACCTCGGCGCCGGTGCGTGCGGCTTCGACCGCCATCTTGTAGCGGAACGCCGCGGCCATCAGCGCGCCCATGAACAGGAACAGCAGCGGCTGCATCTGCTCCTGGCTGAGCACCAGCTTGATGACGACCGAGTTGAGCACGGCAATGGCCAATGGCCCCGACAGCATCAGTTCATCGTCATCCGACCGGAAGTAGGTTTTGAGGCCGCGGATGGCGCCCGAAATGCAGAAGCCGAAATAAGAGATGAAACCGAGGATGCCATAGTCGAGCGCCAGCGTCAGGAAGTAGCTGTCGACCGTCTGGACGCCGCCGGCGTTGCGGTAGTCGAGCGCTTCGGCGCCCTGTGCAGCGCCGTAGCCGAGGGGGTTCTTGAAGATGATCGGCAGTGCCTTGTCGCGTTGCATGTAGCGTGCGTCGGTGCTCGACTGCGCCGCGCCGGTGCCGAAAATCGTCGTGCGCAGGCGCTGCCACGCCATGACCAGCCCGACGAAGCCAATGAACATGGCCGGGAAACCATAGGTCAGCGCCGGCGCGATCATGTCTGATTTGCGGAAATACATGCGCCGCGTCGACCAGATCAGCAAATACAGGAAGTGCGTTTCGAACCAGCCGACGACGCCGAGGCGCGAATGCGAAATCCAGATGCCGGCGGAAAACAGCACATAGCCCGCCGCCGCAAGCGCCCGGTTGACGGTGCTGCGCGTTGTCATCGCGAAATGGATGACGAACGGCAGGCAAAGCGACAGGAATTCGGCGAAGGTCAGCCCGACGACAAACACGCTGTGGGCGCGGTAATAGCCATCGGCGGCACGCGCCTGCGGACTGAGAATACGCGCCAGATAAGCTTCGTCCGAGCGCAGGAACGACGGGATATACGGCGCATAGGGTATCATCTCGATGCGGTTTTCCCACAGTGCGATCAGCACCGTGATCGCCGCCAGCCACATCAGCACCACCAGGAAGCGCCGCAATGCACCGGGCTGCAGGAACAGGTGGCAGGCCAGAAAGAACATCCCTGTCCAGTAGAACTGGTTGTTGATGGCGCGCTCGAGCGCGGAGATTGGATCATCGCCGAACGGCAGCGAAATCACCTGCGCCACCAGGAACAGCATCAGGAAATAGAAGGCCGGCTTTGAAACCTTGGCGGTCGTCACCATTTCCGCGCGCAGTTGCGACGATGTCGCCACCGCCCACAGGAACAGCACCATCAGCCAGAACAGCGCAATGCGCGTCGGGCTGATCCATGGAATCCCGGGAATCGCAAACGCCAGATAGCTCGGCCAGACGATGAACAGCGACATGAAGATCAGGAATGTCTTGTGCATCGCCGGATCGTCCCAGATGTTGATATCGGGGAGCATCCACAGGCTGAGCAGGAACATCACGACAATCGGGATCGTCGGAATCATCATCATGCCGACGGGCAGATACGCCATCATCAGCCCGTAAAGCGTGCCCAACCCGATGAACGCCATATAGACCGCAAACGTCGCGAGCCGCGACCGCGGGGGGCGCACGGCACGCTGCGAGTACAGCGGCAGGACGTTGGGACTGCTGAGCGCCACTTGTTCTACTCCGACGCGGCCAACAACGGGGTGGACGGCGATGATGACACGCCATCCATTGCAGTATCTATTGCATTGCGCGTGCCGTTTCCACAACCGCCTTCGATACGGGCGTGTGCGCCCAGCACCCGCGCCATCGCGCTGCAGTTGATCAGGAATCCCAGCGTCGGCCGGTCAGGCCGCCAACTGCCATCGACAAAGCGGTCGAGCGCCGCGTTGTCGAATATGCCCCAGTGCCGCAGCGGGGCGACGTCGAGCCCGGCCGCGCCGATCTGCGCCCAGAACATTGCGGTGGTGCTGGATGCCGATACCGTTGCGGCGGGCTGGCGCCGTAGCCGCTGGCCGATCTTGCGCAACGCCTTCTTGGTGACCGCGCCGGTGCGTGCCAGCAGGCTGCGCACGCCGCCGGTGGCCA
>CALMPZ010000296.1 GCA_937871645.1 uncultured Polymorphobacter sp. | reverse complement strand
TGATGAAAAATTCGGGCGTTCTTCTGAGGACGGCGATGTTGGCGGCGCTGCTGGCTAGCGGAGTCGCGCAAGCTGCAACAAAGTCGAGCAAGCCCGCAGCCACGAAGCCCAAGCCGGCCGGCACCGCGCCCGCCACGCTGGTGGTCGAACCCGCCGCGGCGGCCAAGCGCGGCCCGACGGCACCGCAGGCGGTCAAGCTGCGCCAAACGACGATAGACGAAGCCGAAGCCAATGCGGTGTGGAATATCCGCGCGGCGCTCAATATCGCGGCGCTGCAATGCCAGTTCCTGCCGTTCCTAGCGACGGTGCGCACCTATAATGACATCCTGCGTCACCATTCGGAGGAGCTGAATCAGGCGCGGCTGACCTTGCTCGATCACTTCAAGCGCCATGATGGAGCAAAGTACCAAACCAGCTTCGACCAGTACACAACTCGCACCTATAACAGCTTCTCAACGATCGACGCCCAGCTGCCGTTCTGCGAAGAAGCCGGCGTCGTCGGTCGCGAAGTCCTGTCGCTCCGCAAGGGTGCTTTCGGCAAAGCGGCGCTGCGCTTGAATCCGGAAATGCGCACGTCGCTCGAACCGGGCGTTGGCTTGCCGAAGTCGTTGATCATAGTCGATATCTCACCGCGCGCGCTGCCCGAATTCGGCGGCTAGCGACGTTTACGGCAAGCAGCAAGAAAAGGCCGCATTACCTTGGGGGTCGTAACTGACGCACGGTACCGCCCAAAGCATAGGTGGCCAGCTACGTTTCAATCGTCACCGTGCGGCAAGACTGTCGCAAGACTCAACAACTGACAGTCGGCGCCAACGCGTCGCCAGCCAATTCCATCATAATGAATCTGCGACCTAGGAGGCGTTGAAAAATTCACGTATCCACAGCCGGATTGAGACGAGGTGTATGAAGCCGAGATGACTGTCGGCGGTTTTGTCTTAGCGGGTTGCAAGTCGCCGGGCATTTTTGAGCTTGTTGAAACAGCGTCCGACCATGTTGCGCAGGGCATAGATCGCGGAGTCGACGGGCAACTGGATCAGGCGGTTGCGTTTGGTCGGGATCATCGCAAATCCACCGAGGATTTCCATGTCTTGGCGAATAAAATCAACGTCATAGCCCTTACCGCCGAGCAGCACTTTGGGCGCTGGTCTGCCGGCGTTCATGACGGGCAGATAGCCTTTGAAGTCCGAGACCTCGCCGCCGGTCAGCGCGAACGCTATGGGCAGGCCCATCGCATTGATGCGGAGATGGATCTTGGTCGTAAAGCCACCTTTTGAGTTGCCAAGACCCTGGCTCGGAGTCCCCCCTTTAGCGCCGGCTGAACAAGGGTTGCCCGGATTATTGTGCTGTCGATCATTTGCAGGCTGGGGTTACCACC
>CALMPZ010000295.1 GCA_937871645.1 uncultured Polymorphobacter sp. | reverse complement strand
CGGTCCGCGCTGCCGTGCTGGCGCTCCAGTGCGGCCAGCAGCTCGGCGGGGTTGCCCTTGGCGCCGTGCAGCGTCATGATCATGACCTTTTCGGTCGCCTCCGACGCTTCATTTTCCATGACCAGCGCGACATGTTCGAGGAACGCCGTCAAATTCTCGAAGTCCTCCATCGCGCGCGTCAGTTCGAGCAGATTGTCGACGCGGCCGGCGGCTTCGGGCGACTTGTCGTTCTGCCACATCGCCAGATAGCCCGATTCCTCGAGGATGATGCGCGCCAGCTCGGGGTGCGGCAGTTGGCCGAGTTGGTCGCGCCAGCGCGCGATGTCCTGCGTCAGTGCGGCCAGCGCGCGGCGGGCGGCGGGCGTCAGTTCGTCGCTTTGGACGATGGCATTGGCGGCGGCGGCGAGCGGCTTGCCCTGCGCACGGGCGAGCGCGTGCAGCCGCTGTAGTGCCTTGTCGCCGAGGCCACGCTTGGGGGTGTTGACGATGCGTTCGAATGCCAGGCTGTCGGCGGGCGAGGCGACGACGCGCAGATAGGCGAGCGCGTCGCGGATTTCGGCGCGTTCGTAGAAGCGGAAGCCGCCGACGATGCGGTACGGCAGCCCGATGGTGATGAAGCGGTCTTCGAACTCGCGCGTCTGGAACTGCGCACGCACCAGGATGGCGCATTGGTCGAGCGGCACGCCGTCACGCTGCAACGCCTCGATGCGTTCACCGACGCGGCGGGCTTCTTCGGGGCCGTCCCAGACGCCGATGACTTCGACCTTGTCGCCACCGTCGCTGGCGGTCCACAGCGTCTTGCCGAGCCGGCCGCCGTTGTGCGCGATCAGCCCGCCGGCGGCCGCGAGAATTGGCGCGGTCGAGCGGTAATTCTGTTCAAGTCGGATGATCGTTGCGCCCGGGAAGTCCTTCTCGAACCTCAGGATATTGGTGACTTCGGCGCCGCGCCATGAATAGATCGACTGGTCGTCATCGCCGACGCAGGCGATGTTGCGGCGTTGCTGCGCGAGCAGCCGCAGCCACAGATACTGCGCGACATTGGTGTCCTGATATTCGTCGACCAGCACATATTTGAAGCGCTGCTGATAGCCCGCCAGCACATCGGGGTGCGCGAGGAAGATGGACAGCATGTGCAGCAGCAGGTCGCCGAAATCGGCGGCGTTGAGCTCGGCGAGCCGCGCCTGATAACGCGTATAGAGCGCGATGAGCTTGCCGTCGGCAAAGTCGTGGGCTTCGTGCGCCGGCACCTGCGCCGGCGTCAGGCCGCGGTTCTTGAAGCGATCGATGTGCCCGGCGAGCGCTTTGGCGGGCCAGCGCTTGTCGTCGATGCCGGCTTCGATGATGATCTGCTTCATCAGCCGCTGCTGGTCATCGGTATCGAGGATGGTGAAATTGCTGTCGAGACCCACCAGTTCGGCATGGCGCCGCAGCATCCGCGCCGCCACCGCGTGGAAGGTGCCGAGGAACGGCAGGCCTTCGACCGACTGCCCGAGCAGTGCTGCCATGCGGTGCTGCATCTCGCGCGCCGCCTTGTTGGTGAAGGTGACGCACAGGATTTCGGACGGCCAGGCCAGCCGCGAATGCAGGATATGCGCCAGCCGCGTCGTCAGTGCGCGGGTCTTGCCGGTGCCGGCGCCCGCGAGGATCAGCACCGGGCCATCGGTGGTCAGCACCGCCTGGCGCTGCGGCGCGTTGAGGCCGGACAGGTAGCGCGGCTCGCCGGTGGCGACAGGGGCGGGGGTAGCGGTCATCGCCGGAACAAGTAAGGAACATCGCACGGGCTGCCAAGCCCTGTTTGCGAATTAGGTCGCTTCAGGTGGCGAGTGTCAGCGGGCCGACGCGAAGGATGAGCGCCGCATCGGGGTTTTCGACGCGCGGCGGCTCGATAAGCAGCGCCACCGGCACCGCGCGGTCGATGCCCGGCCCGGCGAGCAGCGCTGCCTCGACAGGGTCGGTGGCGGTTTGCGGGATCTCCAGCCGGGCATTGCGATGCACCGCGTCGAGCACCACGCCGGTCATCAACTCCGCGGCGACGAGCGACTGTGCGACGATGCCGATGCGGTAGCGCAGGTCCAGTTGCAGCGGTGCCGACGCGCCACGCGGCAGATTGCGCAGCGGTTCGGACGGCGCCGCACCGAGCAACATCACCTGGATGCGGTTGCCCGGCGTCGACACGGCCGGCAATGCCGCAAGCACGACCTGCGCATGCGCGAGCAGCGACAGCGTCACCGGTATGCGCGCCAGTGCCAGCCCGGCATCGGCAGCGATTTCCGTTTCAAGACACTGGCGCAGTGCAATGCCGGCCTGGGCGATAGCGATCGAACTGGTCATGTCAGGCCGCCGCAGCTGTTGCCACGCCGCGACGCTAGGTCGCGCGCCGCGCCCTCTCACCTCCGTGCCGGTCGTCCTCGTCTCTTTCCACGTCGTTCACGCGGGTCTATTATTTATCGGCAGGCTCCCGCGCGTTTGGTTCACCGTTGCGGTTCGACTGTCTTCGCGGCAATCCGCCGCAATTTTGGGAGTGACCTACCATGACGCATTTTCCAACCCGCCGCATGGCATTGACGCTGGCGGTTGCCGCCGGTGTGACGCTGGCCATGGGCGCCCCCGCTGCTGCCAAGGTCAGCGAGCAGCAGAAGCTGGTCGACGAGTCGACCCAGACGCTCCAGCTGTTTCTGGGTGACAAGGAGCTGACCTGGCTGCGCGCCAACATCGGCAAGGCCAAGGCGGTGATCATCGCGCCGTCGGTCGTCAAGGCCGGCTTCATCTTCGGCGGTTCGGGCGGGCAGGGCGTCGTGCTGGCGCGCGGCAAGGACGGCAAGTGGGCCGGCCCGGCATTCTACAAGCTCGGCACCGCGAGCGTCGGCTTCCAGGCCGGTGTTTCGGATTCGTCGATGGTCGCGCTGGTGATGAACCAAAAGGCGCTCGACAGCCTGATGGCCGGTTCGTTCAAGCTCGGCGCCGATGCCAGCGTCGCCGCCGGCCCCGTCGGTGGCGGCGCCAAGAGCAACCTCAAGGCCGATGTCATCGCTTATTCGAAGTCGAAGGGCCTGTACGGCGGCGTCAACTTCTCGGGCACCGGTATCGCCACCAACAACAACTGGAGCGAGCAGTTCTACGGCGTCAAGCCGCTGACGCCGATCGACATTCTGGTGAAGCGTTCGGTCAAGCCGGGCACGGCGGCACCGCTCGTCGCGGTTCTCGAAGGCAAGTAAACGACCTGCGTGCGCCCGTTGCCGTCAGGGCAGCGGGCGCAACAGGTGCAGCCGCGCCTTGCCGTGCTTGCGTGATACATCGACACTGAAACCCGGCACGTCGAGTTCCTCGCGGAAGCCGGTTTCGACTGAAATCAGCGCGTGCGGGGCGATCCAGCCCTGCGCCTGCAACCGCGCCAAGGCCGGCGGCACCAGCCCCGCGCCATAGGGCGGGTCAAGCAGCACAACGTCGCAGGCTTCACGCGCGACGCCAATATTTTCAACCGATTGCGGCACGATGCTGCTGTCATATTCAGCTTCGAACGTAGCTACATTGGCCTTGAGCACGGCAAGTGCGACACGTTCATTCTCGACAAAGCTGACGTGGCGGGCGCCGCGCGACAGCGCTTCCAGCCCCAGTGCACCGGTGCCGGCGTAAAAGTCGCCGACATGCAGGCCTTCGAAGCTGCCGAGGCGGCTGGTCAGCATCGAAAACAGCGCCTCGCGGACCCGGTCCGCGGTCGGGCGAGTCGCTTCGCCCGGCGGCGAGGCCAAGGCGCGACCGCGCCACTTTCCCGCAATGATGCGCATCAGTCGCGGGCCTTGCCGAACGATTTTTTGAGGCGGACGATGGCATCGCTGTCGATTTCGGC
>CALMPZ010000294.1 GCA_937871645.1 uncultured Polymorphobacter sp. | reverse complement strand
GCCAAGCCCTAAAGCCCGGCCCAACATGGCCAAAATCAAAAAGAGGACCCCCGCATGACCGCCGCGATCCACCCCGACCAGTTCGAAGTCACGCGCTACAGCCTTGTCGATCATGTCGCGACGATCACGCTCGACCGGCCGCATCGCCGCAACGCGCTCAACCCGCGCGCCTATGCCGAACTCGAAGCGGCGTTCCTCCATGTCCAGACCGACGCGCAAGTGCGCTGCGTCATCGTCACCGGCGCCGAGGCGAGCTTCTGTTCGGGTGAGGATGTGGTGGAGATGCTCACCGGCAAGGGACCGGCCAAATCGGCGAGCGCGCCGCGCATTCGTCAGGCGGTCACGCCGGCCGCGCTGGCGGCGCTCAACTGCGACCGGCCGATCATCGCCGCGGTCAACGGTCCGGCGGTCGGCTGGGGCATGGAGCTGGCGCTGTTCGCCGATATCCGCATCGCCGCCGACACCGCCAAATTCGCCGAATTGTTCATCAAGCGCGGGCTGATCGCCGACATCGGCGGCATGTGGCGGCTGCCGGCGATCGTCGGCCCTTCCAAGGCCGCCGAACTGTTGTTCACCGGCGATGTCATCGATGCCGCCGAAGCGCTGCGCATCGGGCTGGTCACCAAGGTCGTGCCGTTCGCCGACTTGATGGCGGAGGCGAACGCCATGGCCGCACGCATCGCCGCCAACCCGCCGCTGGCGCTGCGCTACATGAAGGAAGGCCTGCGCCGCACCAGCTACGGCGACCCGCACGACATCGGCGGCTGGGCGATCGAAACCATCTTCAAGCTGATGGGCACCGCCGACCACCGCGAAGGCGTCGCCAGCTTCCTTGAAAAGCGCGCGCCGGTGTTTAGGGGTAACTGAACAGGGCCTCCGGCGGGCAGGGGCTAGGCCCCTGCACCCGATTGAAGAGTGCCAGTTTGTGGGTGTGGGGGTCAACCCACCGCATCACGCATTCGCATCGCGCGCGCAAACAACAGCAGCGCCCCGACCGTCAGCAGCGCCGCCATCACGAACGCCGCACCTGGCAATTGGAGCGGCGCGGCGGGCGCGGTGAAATACGCAAACGCCTGCGTCATCACCAGCGGGCCGATGATGGTCGCGAGGCTGAACAGGCTGGCGACCGCGCCCTGCAACTCGCCCTGCCCCGACTTCGCCGTCAGGTTCGACATCAGTCCCTGCAGCGACGGATAGACCACCCCCGACAGCGCCGCGATCAGTATGCCGACGTACATCATCCAGCCCTGATCGGCGAAGGCGTAGACGAGGTAACCGGCGACCGCGCTCAGCGTCCCGGCGACAACCAGCCGGCGTTCGCCGAAGCGCCGCACCAGCCGCCCCATCAGCAGCCCCTGCACCAGGATCGAGCCGATGCCGACCCCCGCCAGGCTGTAGCCGACCTCCGCCGGGCTCCAGCCGAAACGGTAGATGGTGTAGAAATTCCACGTCCCCTGCAGCGACTGATGGCCGAGCACCCACAGGAACGTCGCCGCCGCCAGCGCCAGCACCACCGGCTGCGCGGCGCGCAGATGCAGCAGCGCCCCGACCGGGTTGGCGCGGCGCCACTCAAACGCCCGGCGGTGTTCCACGTCGAGGCTTTCGGGCAGGATGAACCAGCCATAGGCGACATTGAGCAGCGCCAGCCCGCCCGCGACGTAAAACGGCACGCGCAAACCGTAGGTGGCGAGCAGCCCGCCGAGCGCAGGCCCGAGGATGAACCCCAGCCCGAACGCTACGCCGATGCGACCGAAGTTGGCGGCGCGTTTTTCGGGCGGCGAAACATCGGCGATATAGGCGTACGCCGTGTTGAACGACGCGCCGGTGATGCCCGCCACCAGCCGCCCGGCGAACAGCCATGCCAACGTCGGCGCAAACCCCATCGCGAAATAGTCGACGCTGAACGCCGCGAGCGACGCGAGCAGCACCG
>CALMPZ010000293.1 GCA_937871645.1 uncultured Polymorphobacter sp. | reverse complement strand
CTATCGGGCGGGGCGCTGCCGCTGGCCGATGCGGTGCTGATCGGCATGTCGAAACTCAGCCGCGTGCTCGAAATCGATTATGACAATCGCTGTGCGGTGGTGCAGCCCGGTGTCACCAACCTCGCCATCACCCGCGCCGTCGAGGGTCGCGGCTTTTACTATGCCCCCGACCCGTCGAGCCAGATTGCCTGCACCATCGGCGGCAATGTCGCGGAGAATTCGGGCGGCGTGCATTGCCTCAAATACGGGCTGACGACGAACAACATCCTGGGGCTCGAAATGGTGCTGCCCGACGGCGAGATCGTGCGGCTCGGCGGTAAGGGCATGGGCGATGACGGCTATGACTTGCGCGGGGTGGTCATCGGCTCCGAAGGTCTGATCGGCATCGTCACGCAGGTGACGGTGCGGATTTTGCCGGCGCCGCAGGTGGCGCGCGCGCTGCTGATCGGCTTCGGCGATATCGAGGATGCAGCGCGCTGCGTCGCCGCCGTCATCGCCGCGGGCATCATCCCCGCCGGCATGGAGTTGATGGACCGCGCCGCCGTCAACGCTTCGGAGGATTTCGTCCACGCCGGCTATCCGCGCGATGTCGCCGGGCTGCTGATCGTCGAGCTCGACGGCGTGCCCGCCGAATGCGATTTCCTGTGCGGCGAAGTCGAAAACATCGCAAGCGCCAATCGCGCCACCTCGGTCGCGACCTCGACCAACGAGGCTGACCGCTTGCGGTTCTGGGCCGGGCGCAAGGCGGCGTTCGCGGCCGCCGGCCGGCTGGCGCCCGACTATTTCTGCATCGACGGCACCATCCCGCGCCGCGAACTGCCGCATGTGCTGCGCGAGATGACGCGGCTGTCGGGCGAATACGGCCTGCCCGTCGTCAACGTTTTCCACGCCGGTGACGGCAACCTCCACCCGCTGATCCTCTACGATTCGAACGAGCCGGGGATGCTCGAACTCGCCGAAGCGCTCGGCGGCGACATATTGCGGCTGTGCGTGTCGGTCGGCGGCGTGCTGACCGGCGAGCACGGTGTCGGCGTCGAAAAGCGCGACCTGATGTGCGACATGTTCGGCGACGACGACCTCGACCAGCAGCGCGCGCTCAAGGCGGCGTTCGACCCGGCCGGCCTGCTCAACCCCGGCAAGGTATTCCCGCTGCTGCATCGGTGCGCCGAAATGGGCCGGATGCACGTCCACGGCGGCAAGCTGCCTTTCCCTGACCTGCCGCGGTTCTGATGACGCGGCTCGCTCCCACCAGCGCCGAAGAGGTTGCCGACATGGTGCGCGACGTGCGCGCGCTCGGCACGAAGCTGCGCATCCGTGGCGGTGACACGCGCCACCGCACCGGGCTGACCGAAGATCATTCGGCGGTGCTCGACCTGTCGGGGCTCGACCGCATCATCGCCTATGAACCCGACGAACTGGTGCTCACCGCCGAGGCTGGCGTGCGGCTCGATACCGTGGTGGCGCTGCTCGCGACGCGTGGCCAGCATCTGGCGTTTGAACCGGCGGCACGCGCGGGCTCGACACTCGGCGGTGTGATTTCCGCCAATATCGCCGGCCCGCGCAGGCTGGTTGCCGGTGCGGTGCGCGACCATTTCCTCGGCTTCGAAGCCGTCAACGGGCGCGGCATCCGCTTCCGCGCCGGTGGCCGCGTCGTCAAGAACGTCACCGGTTTCGACTTGCCCAAGCTGCTCGCCGGGTCGTGGGGCAGCCTTGCCGCGCTGACGACGGTGACGGTCAAGGTCATGCCCGCACCGGCGACGGTGCTGACGCTGGCGCTTGACGGGCTCGATGATGCGCGTGCCATCGCCGCCCTGTGCCGGGCATGCGGTACCGCCGCAGAGGTTTCGGGTGCCGCGCATCTGCCCGGCGGTGCGACGCTGCTGCGGCTCGAAGGCTTTGCGCCCTCGGTTGCGGCGCGCGCGACGCTGCTCGACGCCGCGCTATCGGGCTTCGGCAATTTGCGCCGCCTCGATGACGACGAAGGTCGCGCGGTTTGGCGTACGCTGACCGATGGTGAAGATGATGCTGCCAGCCAATGG
>CALMPZ010000292.1 GCA_937871645.1 uncultured Polymorphobacter sp. | reverse complement strand
GTCAGTGCGAACGGCGGCGCATCGGGGCGGAACAGCTTGGCGGGGTGCGGGTCGAACGTCGCGACCAGCGCCGGGCGCCCTTCGGCCCGCGCGCGCGCCAGTGCCCGGCCGACGACCGCCTGGTGGCCGGCATGGAAACCATCAAAGTTACCGAGCGCAACGACACCGCCGCGCATGGCGGAAGCGACACTTTCGCCAGAGGAAATCACTTGCATCGCAGGCTACATAGCGGGGCTTACTGCGTGCGCCAAGCCAGACTATGGGCCGCCCCCTCACCCCGCTCGCGTTCCGCGAGTCGCCCTCTCCCGCGAGGGGAGAGGGGAAGTGACCTTGCATCTGCGCCGCGTTTGAACCATATGCGGCGCGGGAGTCGGGCGGGCAGAGCACTCGCCAACCCGGTCAGGTCCGGAAGGAAGCAGCCGTAACGAATTCGTTCTGGGTCGTTCCCGGCTCCCACCGCTAACATTGCTTGCCCAATCCGCTTGCAGCGACTCTGGTCGACGGCGTATCGCTGTCGCCATGGATGATGCGCTGTTTCCCGCCGACGAAATTCCCGAAATCGCCCCGGCGCCGGCGTATCGCGTGCTGGCGCGCAAATACCGCCCGTCGAACTTCGACAGCCTGCTCGGGCAGGACGCGATGGTCCGCACGCTCGGCAACGCCATCGCCCGCCAGCAGATCGCCCAGGCCTGGCTGCTGACCGGCGTTCGCGGCGTCGGCAAGACCTCGACGGCGCGCATCATCGCCAAGGCGCTGAACTGCACCGGCCCCGACGGCACCGGCGGCCCGACAATCAGCCCGTGCGGCGTCTGCGATGCCTGCGAAGCGATTGCCGCCGGCCGTCACATCGATGTCGTCGAGATGGATGCCGCGTCGAACACCGGCGTCGATGACGTCCGCGAAATCATCGAGGCGGTGCGCTACGCCACCGTATCGGCGCGCTTCAAGATCTACATCATCGATGAAGTCCACATGCTGTCGAAGAACGCCTTCAACGCGTTGCTCAAGACGCTCGAGGAGCCGCCGCCGCATGTGAAGTTCATCTTCGCCACCACCGAAGTCCAGAAGGTGCCGGTGACGATCCTGTCGCGCTGCCAGCGCTTCGACTTGCGGCGCATCCCCGCCGAAATGCTCGCCGACCATTTCGGCCGCATCGCGGTGCTCGAAAACGTCACCGCCGAACCCGAGGCACTGGCGCTGATCGCGCGCGCCGCTGAAGGCTCGGTGCGCGACGGACTGTCGATTCTCGACCAGGCGATCGCCCACGGCGCCGGCAATGTCAGCGCGCAGGCAGTGCGCGACATGCTCGGGCTGTCCGACCGCGGCATGGTGCGCGCGCTGATGGCGCTGCTGCTGGCGGGCGACGGCGCCGGCGCGCTCAAGGCGTTCGGCGAGGGCCATGACCTCGGCACTGACCCCGCGCAACTGCTCGGCGAATTGCTCGAACTCGTCCACACCATCACCCGTGCCAAAGTCGCGGGCGCCACCGATCCGGCGCTCAGCGACGAGGAGCGCGCCGCGGTTTCCGACTGGGCGGCACGGCTCGATTTCAGCGCGCTGCACCGGCTGTGGCAACTGCTGCTCAAGGGGCTCGCCGAGGTACAGAGCGCGCCGGTACCCGCGCAAGCCGCCGAAATGGCGCTACTGCGGCTGATCCACGCCAGCAGCCTGCCCGACCCCGGCGAACTGGTCCGCAAGCTCACCGAGCGCGGCATTGCCACCCCGCCGCGCGAAACCGCCGACCACGGTGATCCGGGCCCCGGCGAACGCGACTTTGCGCCCGAAGCGCCTGTGGCACAGGTGCGCAACCTGCGCGTGCCTGAACCGGTCGCACTCGTCCCCGCCCCCTCTGATTTCGCGGCGTTGGCGCAGTTGTTCGAAGACCGGCGCGAGCCGCGGCTGGCGCACCTACTGCATGACGAAGTGCGGGTGGTCGACTATGCGCCGCCGTCGCTGACGGTGACCGCGTCGGAGCAGCTGCCGACCGACTTTGCCGCGCGCGTCATGGCGTGCCTGTCGCTGTGGACCGGCGAGCGCTGGACAGTGACGCTGGCGCGCGCCGTCGACCATGACGCGGCGCCGACGTTGCTCGACCAGGGCATTGCCGCGCACGCCGCGACGCGCGCCGCCGTGCTCGCCGACCCGGCGGTGCAGGCGATATTCGCGGTATTCCCCGGCGCCGAGCTGATTGACATTGAAGCACCGGCTGCCGATGTGCCGGCAACAGATTTAGGGAGCGAGACCGATGCCCAGTATCGATGACATCATGAAGGCCGCGCAAGGCGTCCAGGCCGAAATGGCCAAGGCGCAGGCCAGGCTCGACACGCTCGAAGTCGAAGGCGCCAGCGGCGGCGGCATGGTCAAGGTCCGCGCCACCGCCAAGGGCCGCATCCTCGGCCTCGATATCGATCCGTCGCTGCTCAACCCGAACGACAAGGACATGCTCGAGGACTTGCTCGTCGCGGCGTTCAACGACGCGCGCGCCAAGGCTGACGCGGTCGGCACGGCGGAGATGGCGAAGCTGACGGCAGGGATGCCGTTGCCGCCGGGGTTTAAGTTCTAGGCCAGCGCGGCGCCACCTGCCACGGAATGGTGAAACCGGCGGGTTTTGACCTGCGGGCTGGCATCGGGGCTGTGCAAACTTGGGGCTACGCCTGACGGTCGCAGTGAGATCAACACACCCGACGATGAGGGTGAACGATGAACTGTCTTTGGCCGTTTCAGATAGCTCTGATTCGCGCACGACGAATAGACAGGCCCGTCAATCCAAATCCCGCAATCATCAAAACCCACACATCAGCGTCCGGCACCGTTGCCGGAGAAAGGGCTATCGATACGAAATCAAGATTGAAGCCGGCTTCAGTTAACGTCACGCCATCTGATCCATACTTTTTAAACGATCCACCTTTCATCGTTACGAATTGAAGTGATGTTGAATATGGAGCGTCCAATATGATAGCCAGGCCACCGCTTATAGTCGAAGAATTGAATGACATGCTCTCACAGTTTGCGTTT
>CALMPZ010000291.1 GCA_937871645.1 uncultured Polymorphobacter sp. | reverse complement strand
CTGTACGGAGGCGCTCCTCCAGGGGCTCGGCCTACGTCAATCATGTCGAGCTGGTGCGCAAGGCGCGCGGCGTCGAAATGCCACCGAGCTTCTGGGAAGACCCGCTGATCTATCAGGGCGGTTCCGACGGCTTTCTCGGGCCACGCGACGCGATCCCGCTCGCCGACACCAGCTGGGGCTGCGATTTCGAAGCCGAGGTCGTAGTAGTGACCGGCGATGTGCCGCTGGGTGCCGGGTATGCGACGGCGGCGGCGAGCATCCGGCTGGTCGGGCTGTGCAACGACGTGACGTTGCGCAACCTCATTCCCGCCGAGCTCGCCAAGGGCTTCGGCTTCTTCCATGGCAAGCCCGCAACCGCATTCTCACCGGTTTTCGTGACGCCCGACGCGCTGGGTGCTGCGTGGCGCGATAACAAGCTGCACGGCCAGCTCAAGGTCGATTTCAACGACGCGCCGTACGGCCGTGCCGACGCGGGCGAGGACATGACCTTCGACTTCGCGCGGCTGATCGAGCACGCCGCCAAGACCCGCGCGCTCGGTGCCGGCACGATCATCGGGTCGGGTACCGTGTCGAACCGCGACAAGGACGGCGGCCCCGGACGCCCCGTGGCGGAAGGCGGGCGCGGCTACAGCTGCATCGCCGAACAGCGCATGGTCGAAACCATCGCCACCGGCGCGCCCAAGTCGGCATTCATGACGCACGGCGACCGCGTCCGCATCTGGTTCGACGATGCCGGCGGTCACCCGTTGTTCGGCACCATCGAGCAGGTCGTGGCGTGACAATCATCGTTCGCGGTGATGTGACCGCACGTCCCGAAAGCTTCGAACGTTTGCTTGAGGCGGCGCTGGCGCATGTCGCGCGCTCGCGCACCGAAGCCGGCTGCATCGAACACGGCGTCGCCGTCGATGCCGAAAACCCGCTGCGGCTGGTGTTCTTCGAAATCTGGGCCGATGCCGCCGCGCTCAAGACGCATTTCGCGCAACCCGGCTCGGCGGAGTTCATGGAAGCCGTCGCCGAGTTCGCCGCCGATCGCGGCGGGCTTCACATTTACTCGGCAGAGCGCGTCAGCATCTAATCGCGCATACTCGTTGCTCAGATTTGCTGCTTGTGACAAAGATAGGCCCATAGTTGCGGCTTCGGGGGTTCTCTGTGGTTAGCCTTGATTTTTCTCATTCTTACAATATCTAGTTCCGCCGATGCAAAGGAAGCCGCGCCGATTGATTATGGCGCGCCAATAACTTGGGAAGAATATAAGCCAATTGCTGAACGGGCATTGCTTAGCCATTTGATCGATCCTGCTTCTGCTCAAATT
>CALMPZ010000290.1 GCA_937871645.1 uncultured Polymorphobacter sp. | reverse complement strand
CATGTCGATCAGCGACGGTTCACCGGCGCGGCCGGCGTTGAACATCTGCGCATAGGCGTTGGTCAGGTTGAGCACGGTGGTTTCACCGGCGCCGAGCGCGATCGCCAGCACCGGCTGGTAGCTGCCGACGCCGAGCGCCTTGGCGGTGGCGACGACCTTGTCCATGCCGGTGCTATAGGCAATGCGCACCGTCATCAGGTTGCGCGACTGCTCGAGCCCCCAGCGCATCGTCTGCGCGCCGGCATAGCCGCCGCTGAAGTTGCGGAAGCATTTCTTGCCGAGCGAGCGGCTCTGGAACACGCAATACGGCGCATCGACGAAAATCGACGCCGGGGTGAAGCCGTTCTCCAGCGCAGTGACATAGACGATCGGCTTGAACGTCGAGCCGGGCTGGCGCTGCGCCTGCGTCGCGCGGTTGAATGATGATTGCCGCGCATCCCAGCCGCCGACCATCGCCAGCACGCGGCCGGTGTGCGGGTCCTGCACGACCATGCCGCCCGACACTGCCGGAATCTGGCGCAGCGCATAGGTGCCGTCATTGGCCTTGCTGACCGGCACGACATCGCCGACCTTCAAATGCTGCAGCGCCGGAGTGCCGACACCCGCCAGCACTTGCGGGGCGCCCCATGACGGCAATGTGCCTTCGCTGCCATCAGTGAAGCCGAGCCGCGCGCTGCCGCCATCCTTGGCGAGCACGACGGCGGCGCGCCATTCCTCGTAACCCGTCGGCAGATTGACCGCGCGCAGCCGTCCCGCCCAGCCTTCGCCGGTTTCGATATGCGCCGCCGCCCCCCGCCAGCCGCGGGCGCGGTCATAGCGCACCAGCCCGTCGCGCATGGCCCTTTCGGCGGCCTTCTGGATGAACGGGTCGATCGAGGTGCGAATCCACAAGCCGCCGCCATAGACGCTGTTGGGGCCGTCGGCTTCGGTTTCGCCGAACTTCGCGATCAGTTCGCGGCGTACGTCTTCAAGGAAATAGTCGCCGAGCCGTGACCTGGGCGGCACGACATTGCGGATGGCGATCAGTGGCTGCGCGACCGCAGCGTCATGCTGCGCGGCGGTCAGATAGCCATTGGCCTGCATCTGGCCGAGTACCCAGTTGCGCCGCGCCAGTGCCTTGTCGTGATTGCCGACCGGGTTATAGTTCGACGGTGCCTTGGGCAGAATGGCGAGATAGGCCATTTGCGCGGTGTCGAGCTGGCTGACGGTCTTGCCGAAATAGGCCTGTGCCGCCGCTTCGACGCCGTAGCTGTTGCGGCCTAGGAATATCTGGTTGAGGTAGAGTTCGAGGATCTGCTCCTTCGACAGCGCCTGTTCGAGACGCCGCGCCAGTACCGCCTCCTTGATCTTGCGCGCGAACGTCACCTCGTTGTTGAGCAGCAGGTTCTTGGCGACCTGCTGGGTGATCGTCGAGGCGCCGACGGGGCGCTTGCCGCTGCCCATCGACTTGACGTTGGTCAGCACTGCTTGCGCGATGCCGAGATAGTCGAGCCCGGCATGCGTGAAGAACGTCTTGTCCTCCGCCGACAGATAAGCGTGGATAAGCTGCGGCGGCATGTCCTTGTACGGCAGGAAGATGCGGCGCTCGCGCGAATAGCTGGTCAGCACCGTGCCATCGGCGGCGCGCACGGTGGACGGCAGCGGCGGCGTGTAATCGGCAAGTTCGCCGGTGTCGGGCAGGTTGCTCAGCACCAGATA
>CALMPZ010000289.1 GCA_937871645.1 uncultured Polymorphobacter sp. | reverse complement strand
ACCGACTGGCTGGTCGCCGAAGCCCGCGCCCGCGGCGTGCAGGACCTGTACCTGTCGGTGTTCACCGAAAACCCGCGCGCGCAGGCATTCTACCGGCGCTACGGCTTCTACGAGGTCGGCCGCTATTCCTTCATGGTCGGCGACCATGCCGACGAGGATCTGGTGATGCGGTGCAAGCTCGATGACTAAGCCGCCGTTCCTGACAGGCGCCGCGCTCGCCGGCACGCGCCACGGGTTTCTGGGGCGCGAGGGCGGCGTTTCGACCGGTATATTCGCGTCGCTCAATGTCGGCCTCGGCTCGGGCGATGACCGCGCCGCGCTGGCCGAAAACCGCCGCCGCGCCGTCGACGCCGTGGCACCGGGCGCGACGCTGGTGACCTTGCATCAGGTCCATAGCGCCATTGCCGTCCCGGTCACCGCCGCGTTCGCCCATGACGCGCGCCCGCACGCTGACGCGCTGGTCACCGCGACGCCGGGGCTGGCGCTCGGCATCCTCACCGCCGACTGCGTGCCGATCCTGTTCGCCGACACCAACGCCGGCGTCATCGGCGCCGCACATTCGGGCTGGAAGGGCACGCTGACCGGCGTCGCTGCCGCCACCGTCGCCGCGATGGAAGCGCTCGGCGCCGACCGCGCCAACATCGCCGCCGCTGTCGGGCCGTGCATTGCGCAGCGCAGCTACGAGGTCGATTCGGGCTTCCGCGACCGCTTCCTCGCCGACGATCCGGAACACGACCGCTTCTTCATCCCCGGCAAGCCCGGCCATTTCCAGTTCGACATCGAAGCCATGGTCGCCAGCCGCCTCGCCGCCGAAGGCCTGCGCCATATCGAGTTGCTGGGCCAGGACACCTACGCCCAGCCCGACCGCTATTTCAGCTTCCGCCGCACGACGCATGCGGGCGAGGGTGACTATGGGCGGCAATTGTCTGTGATTGCATTGGGTTAAGTGCCTCTGGCGGGCATTCATATAAGCCAACATCATCCCGGCGAAGGCCGGGACCCAGCTTCTTCTTGCTGGCGCCGACAAGAAAGCTGGGTCCCGGCCTTCGCCGGGATGACGGTAGCTCAATACAATCGGGTGCAGGCGTCACGCCTGCCCGCCGGAGGCCCTGCAAAATCGCCCGCCGCAAGCGCACACCTTGTTGCCGTTCGATGACAGCGCGGCTATGACGCCCGCATCGGCGGGTCGGGGACACATTCCATGAAAATTCTGGCGGGCAACAGCAATCCCGAGCTGGCTTCGGCGGTCGCGGCGTATCTCGAGCTGCCGCTCACCAAAGCTGCCGTCCGGCGCTTTGCCGACGAAGAGGTTTTCGTCGAAATTCACGAGAATGTCCGCGGCGAGGACGTCTTCGTCATCCAGCCGACATCGGCGCCGTCGAACGACAATCTGATGGAGCTGCTGATCTGCATCGATGCGTTGAAGCGCGCCTCGGCCAAGCGCATCACCGCCGTCGTCCCTTATTTCGGCTATGCTCGCCAGGATCGCAAAATGGGCCCGCGCACGCCGATTTCGGCCAAGCTCGTCGCCAATCTGATCACCGTCGCCGGCGCCGACCGCGTGCTGTCGGTCGACCTCCACGCCGGGCAAATCCAGGGCTTTTTCGATATCCCGACCGACAATTTGTACGCGGCACCGGTGATGAGCGCCGATATCGAGGCGCGCTACGGCGGCAAGCCGCTGACCGTGGTGTCGCCCGACGTCGGCGGCGTGGTGCGCGCCCGCGCACTCGCCAAGCGGCTGGGCAACGCCCCGCTCGCCATCGTCGACAAGCGCCGCGA
>CALMPZ010000288.1 GCA_937871645.1 uncultured Polymorphobacter sp. | reverse complement strand
TGCACCCGATTGAATAGAGCTACCGTCATCCCGGCGAAGGCCGGGACCCAGCTTTTTTCACCGACAGCAAGAAGAAGCTGGGTCCCGGCCTTCGCCGGAATGAATGAATGGGTGCAGGCCTCAGGCCTGCCCGCCGGAGGCCCTTATTCGTCCTCTATCAAGGTCTCGTCACGCGTCTCGGGCAGCGCCCAGGCCGACACGAGCGCGACGCCGAACATCACCGTGACATAGACGAAGAACCAGCTTTCATGGCCCATGTCCTTGAATTTCAAAGCGACAAATTCGGCGCTGCCGCCGAACACCGACACCGCGATGCCGTAGGGCAGCCCGACGCCAAGCGCGCGAATGTGCGCCGGGAACAGCTCGGCCTTCACCAGTCCCGAGATCGCGGTGTAGCAGCTCATCACCACCAGCGCCGCCATGATCAGCCAGAAACCGGTCATCCAGTCGGTGGCGACCGCCAGCCGCGTCAGCATCGGGATGGTGCCGAGCACGCCAAGCGTCGCGAACACGATCAACTGCGGCCGGCGCCCGAAGCGGTCCGACAGCGCGCCGAACAGCGGCTGCAGCACCATGAACACCAGCAGCGACACCGCGGAGACGCTGGTCGCATCGGCCTTGCTCCAGCCGGCGCTGTTGACGAGGAACTTCTGCATGTAGGTGGTGAAGGTGTAGAAGCCGAGCGAGCCGCCGGCGGTCAGACCGAGCACCGTCAGCAGTGCGCGCGGGTGCTTGAGCAGCTCGCTCGCGATGCCGCGCCGTTCGGACGCCGGCAACACTTCGAAGCTGTGCGTTTCGTCGATGCTGCGGCGCAGCCACAGCGCCACCACCGCCAGCACGGCGCCCACCGCAAACGGAATGCGCCAGCCCCAGCCATTGAGGTCCGTGTCGCTCATCGTCGCCTGCAGCACCAGCAGCACGCCGAGCGCCAGCAACTGCCCCATGATCAGCGTGACATACTGGAAACTGGCGGTGAAGCCGCGATGCTTCGCCGTCGCCATCTCGCTCATATAGGTCGCCGAGGTGCCATATTCGCCGCCAACCGACAGGCCCTGCAGCAACCGCGCGCCGACCAGCACCACCGGCGCCCACACCCCGATGACCGCATAGGGTGGCACCACGGCAATCAGCAGCGACCCCGTGCACATCAGTAGCACCGACAAGGTCAGCGCCGCTTTGCGCCCGCGCACATCGGCGTATTTCCCCAGCCACCAGCCGCCGATCGGCCGCATCAGAAAGCCGATGGCGAACACCGCCGCAGTGTTGAGCAACTGCGCCGTGGTGTCGCCCTGCGGGAAAAAGCTCTTCGAAAAATACAGCGCGAACGCCGAATAGACGTACCAGTCATACCATTCGACAAGATTGCCGACCGACCCGCCGACCAGCGACCGCACCCTCGATTTGGCTTGCACGCGTTTCCCCTGTTCCGGCTGGAGTCAGTCGGCGAAGTCTTCGGTATCGATCGACGCCTGCATCGCGGGTGCATAGCGCGGCCCCGACACGGTGTGGCGGTTGATCAGCGCATCGAGCCGCGCCATCACCTCGGGCGCCAGCGCCATGTCGCGCGCGCCGAAATTCTCCTCAAGGTGCGGAATCGACCCGGTGCCGGGGATCGTCACCAGCCGGTCGTCGCGGTTCAGCAGCCACGCCAGCGACAATTGCCCCGGCGTCACGCCGAGTTCGGCGGCAATGGCCTTGAACGCCGCGAGCAGCTTGAGATTGGCCTCCAGGTGCGGCGGGTTGAAGCGCGGCATGTGACGGCGCAGATCGCCCTTCGCCAAAGCGCTGGCATCGCCGATGCCGTCCGCCAGAAATCCGCGCGCCACCGGCGAAAACGCCACGAACGTCGTGCCGAGCTCGCGGCAGGCGTCGAGCACGGCTATCTCCGGATTGCGCGTCCACAGCGAATATTCGGTCTGCACCGCGGCAATCGGATGCACCTCCGCCGCACGCCGCAACGTCGCCGCCGACACCTCCGACAGCCCGATGCTGCGGATCTTGCCCGCCTTGACCGCGTCGGCCAGCGCGCCCACCGACTCCTCGATCGGTGTCTTCGGGTCGAGCCGGTGCAGATAATACAGATCGATATGATCAACCCCGAGCCGGCTCAGGCTGAGGTCGAGCACCTCGGCAATCCCCGCCGGCGAGCCATCGAGCATCCGCGTCGCGCGCGCTTCGTCATTGCCGACCCGCAACCCGCACTTCGACGCCAGCACGAATTCATCGCGCCGGCCCTTGAGTGCCTGGCCGATCAGCGTCTCGTTATGCCCGACGCCGTATATCGATGCGGTATCGAGGAAATCATAGCCGAGATCGAGCGCGCGGTTGAGCAGCTTGGCACCGTCCGCGTCGCTCGGCGGCGGCCCGTACGAATGGCTGAGCGACATGCAGCCGAGTCCGACGGTTTCGATTTCAAAGGGGCCGAGTTTGCGTTTGGTCATTTACGTGCCTCTAGAATTGAAGAGCCTCCGGCGGGCAGGCGTGACGCCTGCACCCGATTGAAAGAACCCACGTCATCCCGGCGCAGGCCAGGACCCAGTTGCCTTCAAACACACTGCCGGAAAGAAAGCTGGGTCCCGGCCTGCGCCGGGATGACGAAAGGAAATTGCGGTCAACGGTCGCGCATCCTCACGCCGCAACCTTGGCGCGCACCGGATTGCTGAATTCCATCGTCCCGTCATCAACCTTGCCGAAGCGCAGCGTAACAATATCGAGCGCGTAATTCTGGTGCAGCTTCCACGGCGCCTTATTGCCCTGCTTGGGCAAGTGCGCGGCGGCGCGCTCGATATAACCCGAGCTGAAATCGATGAACGGCGCCGGCGCGACATCGGCATCGGTGACGCGCGGCGTGCACTGGCGCGTGCCCGTCGCGTCCATGTGCTGCAGCAGCCGGCAGACATAGGCGCAGGTCAGGTCGGTCTTGAGCGTCCAGGAGGCGTTGGTATAGCCCGTCGACAGCGCCAGATTGGGAATGTCGCTGAACATCATGCCCTTGTAGGTCAGCGCCTTGCTGATCTCGACGGGCACGCCGTCGATGCTGAGTTTGGCACCGCCCATCAGTTGCATGTCGAGGCCGGTCGCGGTGACAATCATGTCGGCATCGAGCTGCTTGCCCGATTTGAGCCGGATGCCGGTAGCGTTGAAGCTGTCGATGGTGTCGGTTTCGACCGATGCCGAGCCATTGCGGATCGCTTCGAACATGTCGGCGTTGGGCACCGCGCAGACGCGCTGGTCCCAGGGGTTGT
>CALMPZ010000287.1 GCA_937871645.1 uncultured Polymorphobacter sp. | reverse complement strand
CCATTTGAAGTGCGCCAAATAATTGGGTGCAGGCCTCAGGCCTGCCCGCCGGAGGCCCTTATCCCAGCCCTTGCGTACGCGCCATGATCGTCCGGATTCCAATGACGCGGTCGAGCGCGATGCTGTGGTCGTGCTCGCCGCGCCGCGCCGCGGTCAGCGCAATGGGGCCATCGATCTTGATGTAGCGCACGCCCGCAACATGGCCGCCATCGCGCAGTTCGATATCGACGCAGGCGACATCGGCGCGCTGCAACAGCCGGCTGGCGCTGAGCAGCAGCCGTTCCCCGGCGAGATAGGCGAGTTCGTCGCTGGTCAGCCGTTCGGGTGCCGCGCGGCGGTCGCTGGCGCCGCCGACGACGAAATGTTCCTGACCCGAAAGATCCATGCGACCGCTCCTGTTGTGCACACATTCACGGCGGCAGCGGTTCGCGGTTGCGTCAATGGCGGCGTTATCGCAGCCAGATACTGCGGCCGGGCGGCAAGTCGGCGGGCGGGTTGCCGCAAACACGCAGGGCATCGCGGCGCGCGCGGTCGAGAATCGCTGGGGCGACGCCCGGGCCGTGGAACAACGTGTCGGCCTGGTTGAGTCTACGCAACTGGCGCAGTGTCAGGTCATCGGGGTCAGCGGATGCGAGTTCGATCATGACGAGCGTCGCACCACCCTCCACCGCTGCGTCGGCGATGGCCGCCGCGACCGCCACCTCGGCGTCGCCCGCGGCCGCAAACGGATCGAGCCGGCCTCCCGGCGCGAGCGCGGCGTCCCAGAACCTGCGCCGGTCGGCAGGTGCCGGATGGCGCGCCGTGACTGCGCGACGCGCGCCGCGAATCGCCCGCGCCAGTTCGCCGAGCGTTGCCGGCAGCAGCGCCTCGAAACGCTCGCGCAGTGCCTTGGCGAGCGTTGCGGAAGCACCCCCGGTGCCGATGGCAACCAGCACCGGCGACCGGTCGACAATGGCCGGCACGGTGAAATCGCACAACGCCGGGCGGTCGACGACATTGACCAGCAGGCCTGTCGCCTTGAGTTCGGCAGCCGCCGCAGCCGCGTCGGCTTCGTCATCGAGCGCGACGAACGCCAGCCGCACGCCGGGCGCGACGGCGCGCACGATGCGCCCGCTGGCGGCTTTGATCAGCCGCGCCTTGGCGTCGGCTGCCTCGCCGTCACCGACCAGCAACACCGGCTGTCCGGCAAGGCGCACGAAGATCGGCAGGGCTTCCATGCCCGCTGCTTAGCAGCAGTTCGTCGTCGCGCCAAAGCGCGCGCGCTCAGGCGGTGCGGTAACGGCGGCGGCGCAGCGCGGCACCGGTCATCCCGAAGCCGGCAATCATCAGCGCCCAACTCGCCGGCTCGGGCACCACGCCACCGCCGAGGTATTCGAACTGCACGGTGGCGCCATCATTGACGAAGGCGTCGTACTGGATCCCTGTGATGCCTTGCCACGACGCACACAATTGGCCGTAATTGTTCCATGTCGAAAGCGCCAGGTCACAGTTGTCGAACGGCCGCGGCGGGCCGTAGAGGATGAAACTGAAGCTGTCGGGCGTGAAACGCGCATAGCGCATCATCAGGTCGCATGTGCCGACGGTCGTGCATATGAATGGCAACTCCGCCCATTCCTCCAACAGTCCGCCCTGCCCGTCATAATAGTAGTAGGCTTCGATCTTGCGGCCTTCGAGCCATACAAAGTTGATGTCGCCGCCGATCGCGCTGAGGCGGTAGCTTCGGTAGCTGCCCTGATCGGGATGTGTGAACTGCGCGATCAGTTCCTGCTCGGCTTGCGCCGGTACAGCGGCAAACAGCCCTGCCGCCAACAATGCCGACACGAAGCTGGAAGTGGCTTTCGACATGTGAGTCTCCTTTGCGCACGATCACGTCGCATCAAGTTAACCGTTTAGACAAATTCGCGGAATAGGGAAATCGCCCCATTATGCGGCAAAGCGGGCTCGCTGGCGCGACGCCCGCAGCACGCCACCGGTCATGCCGAAGCCGCCGAAGCTTGCTGCAAGCGCCCCGCCTGATCAGTGCTTGTTCAACCCGTCGAGATAGGCGCGCACTGCGGGGCCGACATCGTCGCGTTCGAGTGCCAGCGCAATGTTGGCGATGATGTGCCCGGCCTTGTCGCCGCAGTCGTGGCGGACGCCGTCGAAGGTGTAGCCGTGGAACGGTTGCTGGCCGATCAACTGCGCCATCGCGTCGGTGAGCTGGATTTCGCCGCCAGCGCCTTTGCGATGTTCGCCCAGAATCGTCATCACTTCGGGCTGCAGGATGTAGCGGCCGATGACGGCAAGATTCGACGGCGCGACATCGGGCTTGGGCTTTTCGACGAGGCCGCGCACTTCGGTCAGCCGGCCGTCGCGCGCGCCGGGCGTGACGATGCCGTAGCTGCCGGTGCGTTGGTGCGGGACTTCCTCGACGGCGATGACATTGCCGCCGACCTTGGCATAGGCATCGACCATCTGCTTCAAGCAGCTGACCTTGCTGTGCATCAGGTCATCGGCGAGCAGCACCGCGAACGGTTCATTGCCGACGATGTTGCGCGCGCACCAGACGGCATGGCCTCCGGCGGTGAAGCTGGAACCGCAGGTGTAACCTTTCGACGGACCACCCCGCCTTCGACGATGGTCTCCCCACATCCATCCTCGCCGATGACCGAACAAATGTCGGC
>CALMPZ010000286.1 GCA_937871645.1 uncultured Polymorphobacter sp. | reverse complement strand
CGTCGGGTCCTCGTCGGTTTCGTACAGCCAGTTGACCTTGGGATCTTTCAACGTCTGCGAATAGCCGACGGGGATGTGGATCATCGGGTTGCTGTCCTTGCCGCCCGCCTCGAGCAGCAGCACCGTCGCGCTGCCATCCTCGGTCAGCCGGTTGGCCAGCACGCAACCGGCGCTGCCGGCGCCGATGATGATGTAATCGAATTCCACGCCGCCACTCCCCATGGTGTTTTCTCGACACTGCGCCAAATTGCGGCGCGGGGAAAGTGGCTGTGTTAGCCGGGGTTGCCGGCCTTCCAGCGCGCCTCCAGCCGGGCTTCGAGCTTGTCGCCCAGCCCACGCGCGACCAGGCTCAACCCCTGCAGCTCGACACGGTCGGACCGCAGCGTGCGCGGGTGCAGCGTATAGCCGAGGTCGTAAAGCGCGGTGTCGGTCACCGTTTCGCCGCCCACCTCGAACTTGGTGATGATGCCCACCGGCATGCGGCCGCGAAACACCCCGTCATGATCGGGCACCGTCGCCAGCAGCCCGTCCTCGAACCAGCGCGCTTCGATATGCGCATCGCCGGTGGTGTCGACCGAGTCGGCATCCAGCGCCTTGGGGAAGATGATCGTCTGCGTCTGCACGACAATACCGTCGGCGCTGGCGCTGAGATCGAGCCGCGCGCCGTCATCGACAGCGCGGCCGGTCAGCGTCAGCTTGGGCTTGGCGACGGGCGCTGCTTCACGCGCTTCGCTGCGGACGCGTTCCTGATGGCTGTCCCAGAAGCTCGCCGCCGAAATCAGCAGCGCGATGACCCCGACGGTTTCGGCGAACGTCAGCCAGCGCCGGCGCCGGCGCGCGTCGGCGGCGGCCGGTGTATCGGCACCGGCGGGACGATCGACGGGGTCGGGCAGCGGAGTCATGCAGGTCCTCGGTTGGCTGAACCGATGATGTGGGACGCGGCTTGCGACGGTGCAATGCTGCGCCCCAAATTTGTGGCGTTAGTTGCAGCCGGCGTTGCCATGACCCTTGACGCAGGTCTT
>CALMPZ010000285.1 GCA_937871645.1 uncultured Polymorphobacter sp. | reverse complement strand
GTGCAGGCAATCTGGCTCGACGGGTCGGGCGCATAATAGAAGCCGCGCGCTTCGACGGCGCGGGTGATGGCGAGGTTGGTGACGCCGGGCTGCACAATGGCGCAGCGGTTATCATAATCGATTTCGAGCAAGCGGCTCAATTTCGACATGCCGATCAGCACCGCATCGGCCAGCGGCAGCGCCCCGCCCGATAGCGATGTCCCCGCGCCGCGCGGCACGACCTTGACGCCGTTCGTCGTGCACCAGCGCAGCACCGCCGCAACTTCTTCGGTCGATGCCGGCAGCACCGTCGCCAGCGGCACCTGATGATACGCCGTCAGCGCATCCGATTCGAACACCCGCAGCGCCACCGGATCATCGATGACAGAGTCCGCCGCAACCAGCGTCCGCAACGCCGCGACGATCTCCACACGGCGCGCCAGCGTCGCGAGGTCGGGGGTGGGCATGTCCATAAGTTAACTTTGCCGCGCTTGGGCCGGCATATGCAAGGGAAAGGGCGTGGCGTGCCTACTGTGACCCCTCCCTTGAAAGGGGGGGGTCAGGGATAGTCGCGCCTACCGCGCCGTATACCCGCCATCGATCACCAGCTCGGCCCCCGTCATGAAGCTCGACTCGTCCGACGCCAGGAAGATCATCGCATCGGCGATCTCGCGCGGCATGCCCAACCGGCCGAGCGCGTGCGCGGCGATCAACTGGTCGCGCATTTCATTGGCGTTTTCGGATTCGCGGATAGCGGTGGCCACCATCGGCGTTTCGATGAAGCCGGGGTGCACCGTATTGACGCGGATGTTGAGTGGCGCCCATTCGAGCGCGGCCGCCTTGGTCAGCAGCAGCACGCCACCCTTCGACGCGCAATATGCGGCAGCGCCCGGAAACCCGACCTTGCCGAGGATCGACGACAGGTTGACGATCGAGCCGCCGCGGCCGCCCGCAGCAATCGCCTCGCCGCCGTAGCGCATGCCGAGAAACACGCCGTCGAGGTTGATCGACATCATCGTCCGCCAGTCGGCCAGCGTGTGCGTCATCAGCTCGCCACCGTTCGAGGCGATGCCGGCGTTGTTGATCAGCACATCGAGCTTGCCGTAGCGCGCCAGCGTCGCGGCGATCACCGCCTGCCAGTCGGCCTCGAGCGCCACGTCATGCGGCACGAACAGCGCGTCGCCGCCGTCACCGGTGATTTCGAGCGCAATCTCAGCGCCAAGTTCGTGGTTGCGGTCGCTGAGCACGACCTGCGCGCCCTCGCGCGCCAGCCGCCGTGCGGTTTCGGCGCCAAGCCCCGATGCCGCGCCGGTGACCAGTGCGACCTTGCCGGCGACGCGGCCCTTGTTGCTGCTCATGTGATGCTCCCCATCGGATGTTTTCCAACGGGTAGCCCGCGCGCGGACTTACCGCAACGGGCGATGAAGGGCCTCCGGCGGGCAGGGGTGACCCCTGCACCCACAAGTTGGGGCGCGCACCCCAAACGCCGACGTTGCTTGTTGCACGCCACCAAAAACAATCGGGTGCAGGGGTCACCCCTGCCCGCCGGAGGCCCTTGATCTAAGCTGCTATCAGACCTTGTCGGCGTAGAGCATCCGGCCGTGGCCGAGCTGGTCGAGCACCGGCTTCAAGTCGGCGGTCGAAAACGCGAAGCAGCCCTGGCTGCGGCCGAGCTTGCCGGTCATCGAGACAATCGACGGGCTGACATACCAGGCGGCATGAACGACGATGGCGCGCGGTGCGGCAGCGCTGTTGGTCGGGTCGAGGCCCTCAAGGCGCATCGACTGGCCGTGCTTGCCGACATAGAAATCGCCGGTGACATAAGTGCCCGGCGACGAGGCGTTCGAGCCTTCGGCGTTCGACCAGCGCGACAGCCAACCGGTATGCGCCGGATCCGAGCCGCGGCCATGCGCGACGAGGTAGGTCGTCGTCGCACCGCTGGCGAGATCGAGAATGTGGAAGCGTGGTTCACGCGAGGCGCGCGAGAAATCGGCAATGCCGATCTTGTCGGTATGCTGGATATCGGCGCGGTGCTTGTTCAGCGACGCCAGCGCCCGCATGCGGATGGTGGGATCAATGCCGTTCGGGGCGGCAGCACGCGCCGGCACGGCCAGCGCTGCACCGGCGAACAACGCGCCGCCCAGCAAATTGCGGCGACTTAGCTCGGGGGTAAGCAGCTTCATGTTTGACAACATAGGCAGAATTTTCCGTTAAGTCAGGCGAATTGCCACGGCCTGTGCCTGTGTTGCGATGAGCCGAAGATGAACAGAGGTAATAATATTTCGTTTAAGGGCCTCCGGCGGGCAGGCCTGAGGCCTGCACCCGATTGTTTTTGGCGCGCCATTATCGGACGCGTTCGCCGCCTTTGATGACGCCGCTAACATGTTCGAGCAGCGCGATATTCGCCAGTGCATCGCCTTCGACCGCGACCATGTCGGCATAGCGGCCGGGGGCTACCGCGCCGACATCCTTTGACCAGCCAAGCAGCTCTGCCGCATTCACCGTCGCCGACTGAATCGCCGCCATCGGCGTCATGCCGTAGCGCACCATATACGCGAACTGCCTGGCGTTATCCCCGTGCGGATAAACCCCGGCGTCGGTGCCATACGCCATCCTGACCCCGGCGCGCACCGCCTTGGTGAACTGCGCGCGCTGGATATCCGTGGTCTCGCGGTTCTTGCGCAGATAATCCGCCGGCCAGCCGTCGCGCGTGCCGACCGCCTCGATATAGTCGCCGTCATAAATGTCCATCACCAGCCACACGCCCTTCGATTTCGCCAGCGCAATGCCCTCGTCGTCGATCAGCGACGCATGTTCGACCGAGCGCACGCCTGAGTGAATGGCGGCCTTCACCCCCTCCGCCCCATGTGCGTGCGCGGTGGCGTAGCTGCCGGCACGCACCGCCTCGGCGACCCCGGCGCGCATTTCGGCCTCGGTCAATTCAAGCTGGCCGGGCTCGGCGCCAATCGCCAGCACCGCGCCGGTGGCGATGAATTTCAAGCTGTCGGCGCCGTGCTGGAACAGGTTGCGCGCCTTGATTTCCATGGCGTTGGCATCGGTCACCACGCCGACGCGCATGTCGGCGGGCACCACGACATCGGGCGCCAGCCCGGTGACCTCGCCGCCGCCGCCGGGCGCGGTCAGATAGGCGCCCACCGTGTTCATCCGTGGTCCCGCCACCGTGCCGGCGTTGATCGCGTCGCGCAGCGCGATATCGATATAGGCGCGGTAGTTGCCGAGGTTATGCACGGTGGTGAAACCGGCATTGAGCGTCTTTCGGGCATTCAGCGCGCCAACGAGCACCGTCTCGGCGGACGAATGCAGCAGCGGCTCGGCGACATTGTTCGACGTTTCATAGTCGGCCAGATGCACGTGCATGTCGATCAGCCCCGGCAGTACCATGTAGCGCGACCAGTCGGTCACCGCGCCGTCGGTCGGCGCGGTCGTGTAGGGTGCCACGCTGACAATCCGCCCCTTGTCGATGGTGATCAGCTGGTCGGTCAGCACCGTGCCCGCCACCACATCGACCAGCCGCCCGGCGCGCACGTAAGTCGCCGCCGCTGTGGCGCTTGCGGCACACATCGCACCCGCCAGAATTGCCGCTGTCACAAACCGCATTGCACACCTTCCCATGCCCCTTTGGCCCGCGCATAAGGGCTTACATTTCAAAGGAAGTCGAGATGCGCGCTCACACCCAGATGTTGCTTTCCGCCGCCGCACTGATGCTGGCACTGCCGGCGCTCGCCGCCAACCCCAACGCCCCGTCGCCCGCGCAGATCGCCGAAGCCAAGGCGCTGCTCGGCAAGTCGGTGGCCTTCAACACCGCGCAAGGCCAGCGCAACACCGTCGCCTATGCCAACTTCCTGGCGGAACAGTTCAAGGCCGCCGGTTTCGCCGCCGAAGACATCACCGTCACGCCCGTCGATGACACCGCGAACCTGACGCTGCGCTACCGTGGCAAGGGCGGCAAGCGCCCGATGGTCGTCACCGGCCACATGGATGTCGTCGCCGCCAACCCCAAGGACTGGACGCGCGACCCGTTCACCATGGTCGAGGAAAACGGCTATCTGTTCGGGCGCGGTGTCGAGGACAACAAGTTCGACGTGTCGATGGCCGCAGCCACCTTGATGCGCCTCAAGCGCGAAGGCTTCGTGCCCGACCGCGACATCTACCTGATGCTGTCGGGCGACGAGGAAACCCAGGGCAACACCGCGCCGTTGCAGGCGAAGGTCGCCAAGGCCGCCAACGCCGAGTTCATGCTCAACTCCGACGGCGGCGGCGGTGAACTGGGCGAAGACGGCAAGCCCATCGGCTACGGCGTTCAGGGTGCCGAAAAGGCCTATGCCGATTTCGAGGTGACCTTCACCAACCCCGGCGGCCACAGCAGCGCCCCGCGCCCCGACAACGCCATCAACAATGCCGCGCGCGCCGCGCTCGCCGTTGCCGGCTACCAGTTCCCCGTCATGTCGAACGAGTGGACGCTGGGCAGCTTCGCCGCCGCCGGCAAGACCACGCCCGCGCCGATGGGCCCCGCCATGCTGGCGTTCGCCGCCAACCCCAACGACGCCGCTGCGGCCGCCGTCATCGCCGCCGATCCGATGACCGTCGGCCAGCTCCGCACCACCTGCGTCTCGACGATGGTCAGCGGTGGGCACGCCCCCAACGCGCTGCCGCAGCGCGCCGCGCTCAACATCAACTGCCGCATCTTCCCCGGCACCCCAGTCGAGGACGTCCGCAAGAAAATCGCCGAACTGGTCAACACCAACCGCGCTGCAGGCGCCCCCGAAGCCACCGTCAAGGCCGTCGGTGGCTGGGTCGCCGGTGACGCCTCGCCGCTGCGCCCCGATGTCATGGGCGCCGTCACCACCGCCGTGCAGGCCCGCTATCCCGGCATCGCCGTCGTGCCGGCCATGTCGTCAGGCGCGACCGACAGCGTCTTCTACCGCGCGCTCGGCATCCCGAGCTACGGGACAGCCGCGCTGTTCATGAAATCCTCCGACGGCTACGCCCACGGCCTCAACGAACGCGTACCCACCGACGCCATCCCCGGCGCGCTGCAGCAGTGGCACGAGGTGATTACGACGCTGGCCAAGTAGTCGAAGGGCCTCCGGCGGGCAGGGGTGACCCCTGCACCCAATTATTTGGCGCGCTTCAATCGGGTGCAGGGCTCAGGCCTG
>CALMPZ010000284.1 GCA_937871645.1 uncultured Polymorphobacter sp. | reverse complement strand
CTGCCCGCCGGAGGCTCTTTAACCTTAGTGCTGCGACTCCGGCATGCGCACAACAAGCCCGTCGAGTTCGGCGGTCATGTGGATCTGGCAGGCCAGACGGCTGTTCGGCTCGACGCCTTCGGCGAATTCGAGCATGTCGTGTTCCATCTGCGTGCGTTCGCCGGTCAGCGGCGCCCATTTGGGGTCGATGTAGACGTGGCAGGTGGCGCAGGCGCAGTTGCCGCCGCAATCGCCGTCGATGCCGGGGACGCTGTTCGAAATCGCGGCTTCCATGACCGAAACGCCGTTGTCGACATCGACTCCGTGCTCGGTACCATTGGCTTCAATAAACGTGACGTGTGACATTCGGTCCCCCGAAAAGGCGGTTGATGCGGGATTGGCGGTGGGTGGTGCGGTGGGCAATCAGCCCGGGATGCGCACCATCATCTTTTCATAGCCCTTGACGAACGACGAAGAGACGCGAACCGGCGGTTCGAGCACTTCGATCATCGGCCAGCGCTTGAGGATTTCTTCCCAGACGATCTTGAGCTGCATTTCGGCGAGGCGGTTGCCGACGCAGCGGTGGATGCCGAAGCCGAACGACAGGTGCTGGCGCGGGCGGGCACGATCGATGATGAAGGCGTTGGGGTTTTCGATTTCGGCCTCGTCGCGGTTGCCCGAAACGTACCACATCACGACCTTGTCGCCCTTGCGGATGTGCTGGCCACCGAGGATGGTGTCCTGCAATGCCGTACGGCGCATGTGCGCCAGCGGCGTCTGGTAGCGAACGATTTCGGGCACCATCGATTCGACGAGGGCGTGGTTGTTGCGCAGCTTTTCATACTGGTCAGGGTTTTCGTTGAGGAACAACAGGCCGCCCGAAATCGAGTTGCGCGTGGTGTCGTTGCCGCCGACGATGAGCAGGATGAGGTTACCGAGATATTCCATCGGCGCCATGTCGCGCGTCGCCGGATCGTGCGCCATCATCGAAATGAGGTCGCCGGCGGGCGGGGCGTTGACGCGCTCGTTCCACAGATTGGTGAAATACTGCAGGCATTCGAGCAGGATGAGCTGGCGCTCTTCCTTGTTGGGGTTGCCGGGCAGGTCGGGATCCGACGTCGCGATGTCCGACCAGTACGTCAGCTTGCGGCGGTCTTCCCAGGGGAAGTCGAACAGCGTCGCGAGCATCTGCGTCGTCAGTTCGATCGAGACACGGTCAACCCAGTCGAACGGTTCGTTGATCGGCAGATTGTCGAAAATCTTCTGCGCGCGCTCGCGGATCAGTACTTCGAGCACAGCGAGGTTCGCCGGCGCGACGATCGGCGATACCGCCTTGCGCTGCACGTCATGCTTGGGCGGGTCCATCGCGATGAACATCGGCAGGATGAAATCATCATCCATGTCGGCGACGGCGATGCCGCCGAGGTGCGCGTCGGACGAGAAAATGGCGTGGTTGGTATCGACCGCCATGATGTCCTTGTAACGCGTGACCGACCAGTAGGGGCCGAACTTGCTCTCGGCGCAATAATGAATGGGGGCGTCGCGGCGCAGGCGTTCGAAGAATGGCCAGAAGGTGTTGTTGACGAAGCGGGCGCCGTCGGAAACGTCGATCTTGTCGAGCGGCATCGAGAACGCTTCTTCGCGGGCTGCTGCCATCAAATCATCGGATTGCTTGAACGCCGTCGCCATCGTTGGATCTCCCCAAGAGAAATACATGCGCTCCCCGCCTCCCCGGCAGGTTGAGCGCGACTCACGACAGGATAATGCCGCAATCGCTGCAGCAGCGCAAACGATTTTTGCGTAGTTCTAGTCTGCACTTTTTAGCCGCGCGCCAAGCGTCCCATTTCGCCGAACAGCGCCTGTGCGTCGGGGCTGGTTTCGGTGCGCCATTCGGGGTGCCATTGCACTGCGAGCACCGGCGCGTTGCCGACTTGCGCTGAGAAGGCCTCGACGATGCCGTCGGGTGCGGTGGCTTCGACCTTGAGGCCGGTGCCGAGCCGGTCAATACCCTGATAATGCACCGAATTGACCGTCAGCCCCGGCCGCCCGTACAGCCCCGCCAACCGCCCGCCCGGCGTCAGATTGACGGCATGCGTATGCGCGAACATCCCGGGCAGGTCGGCGTCGTCAGGGGCGTGGTGCGGCAGGCTGCCATCACCAAGGTCGCGGCGCAGCGTGCCGCCGAATGCGACATTGAGTTCCTGAAATCCGCGGCAGATGCCGAACACCGGCCGCCCGAGCTTGAGCATCGCATCGACCAGCGCCAGCGCCATGCTGTCGCGCGCGGGGTCGAACGGGCCTGCGGCGTCGGGGACTTCCTCGCCGTAGAGTTTGGTATCGACGTTCGACGGGCTGCCGGTCAGTAGAAGCGCATCGAGGCGCGGCGCGACTTCGGCGGCCTGCATCAGATCGGGCAGCGACGGCACGATGAGCGCGGCGGCATCGGCGTAGCGCATCGCCTCGGCGACATAGCGTGTCATCACCGATTGCGCGGACTCGCCGCCGGTGGTGCGGTTGCAGGCAATGATGCCGAAAGCAGGACGTGTGCTCATGTGCCCCGACCTACACGCAAGGC
>CALMPZ010000283.1 GCA_937871645.1 uncultured Polymorphobacter sp. | reverse complement strand
CGTCGCGGACGCGGTCGGTGATTTCGGGGAAGACGCGCGACTGGCCGATGACCTTGCCATTGGCGTCCATGTCGATGCGTTTGACCTGCGGGATGGCGAGCGCGCCGGTGAGCAGGTCGCCTTGCCAGTCCTTGAACATCGCGCCGCGGTAGACGGCGAGCCCTGACGGGCCGATCGACGGCACCCAGACGACGATGGCGTCCTTCATGCCGGGGTAGGTTTTGTACGGCGAGATGGTGGCGCCGGAATAGTCGAGGCCCTTGGTGGCAACCGGCCAACCGTAATTGGCGCCGCGCGCGATGATGTTGATTTCGTCGCCGCCTTGCGGGCCGTGTTCGCTTTCATAGACGCGGCCGGTGACGGGATCGAGCGCGAGGCCTTGCGGGCTGCGGTGGCCGTAGCTCCAGGTCGGTTTGCTGGCGCCGGGTTTGCCCACGAACGGGTTGTCGGCGGGGACGGCGCCGGTTTCGGTGATGCGGATGACCTTGCCGAGGCCCGATTCGAGTTTTTGCGCCTGCTCGCGGAAGTCGAAGCCGTCGCCGACGGTCATCAGCAGCGTGCCGTCGGGCAGGAACAGCATGCGGCCGCCGTAGTGCACCGGCGTGTTCTTCTTCGGGCTGACGGTGAAGATGACCTTCACATCGGTCAGCGCGTTGCCGACGAGTTTGGCGCGCGCGATGTGCGTGGCGTTGGCCGATGGCGTGCCGGCGGCGTACGACAGATAGATCAGGCCGTTGTCAGCGAATTTCGGGTGCAGCACGACATCGAACAACCCGCCCTGGCTCTTTTCATAGACTTTGGGGACGCCGCTGATGCTGCCGAGCTTGCCCTTGTCGAGCACGCGCAGCCGGCCGGCGCGTTCGGTGATGAGCACGCGGCCATCGGGCAGGAACGCCATGCTCCACGGATGGTTGAGCCCCGTCGCCATCGGCGTGATCGTGTAGTTGGCCGCCGCTGCGGGCGCAGCCACCATCACAGCCGCTGCGATTGCCGCCAAAAACTGCCTTTTCATGCCCATCTCCCGGTTGCCAACACCTATCGCGGTATCGGACCATATGTGTAAAGATGCTGGCGCAACAATGGGGTCTTGTCGATGCGGTTCCTGCGAATTCTTCTGGCCTGGCTGATTTCGGTCATCATCACGACACTGATCATCAGCGTCATCCACAGCCTGCGCATTCAGGGCCAGCTCGCCGAACTTGGCGTCGTGCTGCCGGTCGGGTTGCGGCTGCAAACCATTGGTCGCGACTTTGTCGGACTGGCGCCGGCACTGGGCGCAGTGATTGCGATTGCGCTTGCGATCGGCTTTGTCATTGCCGCGCTGCTGCGCAAGCCGCTGCCGAAACTCGCCGGCATTGCCTACCCGCTGGCCGGTGCGGTCGCCGTCGTCGTGGCACTAAGCGCGATGAAGTATTCGTATGACATCACGCCGATTGCCGGGGCGCGAGGCACCTTCGGCCTGCCGCTGTTTGCGCTGGCGGGGGCGTTGGGCGGCTGGATTTTCGCGCGCCGGATCAAATCTCGCGGCTGATACTTGTGTTGCTCAATTGCAACACCATATCGGGCGAGACAGGAGACACTCGCCCATGAATATCGAAAAGTTTACCGACCGCGCCAAGGGCTTTCTGCAATCGGCGCAGACCGTTGCCATCCGCAACGATAACCAGCGCGTCGCCCCCGAACATTTGCTCAAGGCACTGCTCGAGGATGAGGAAGGCATGGCCTCGAACCTCATCCGCGCGGCCGGCGGGCGCCCCGAAACCGCGATGCAGGCGACGGACCTGGCGATTGCCAAGATCGCCAAGGTGACCGGCGCCGGCGCGCAGAATCTGCAGTGGGACAACGACACTGTCCGCATCCTCGACAACGCCGAGCAGATCGCCACCAAGGCCGGCGACAGCTTCGTGCCCGTCGAGCGCGTGCTGATGGCGATTGCGCTCGCCACCACGACGGCGGCGGGCAAGGCGCTGGCGGACGCCGGCGTCACCGCCGTCGGCCTCAACAGCGCCATCGACAGCGTCCGCAAGGGCCGCACCGCCGATAGCGCCAATGCCGAAGCCGGCTTTGACGCGCTGAAGAAGTATGCGCGCGACCTGACGCAGGCGGCGCGTGACGGCAAGCTCGACCCGGTCATCGGCCGCGACGAGGAAATCCGCCGCACTATCCAGGTGCTGGCGCGCCGCACCAAGAACAACCCGGTGCTGATCGGCGAACCCGGCGTCGGCAAGACTGCCATCGTCGAAGGCCTCGCCTTGCGCATCGCCAACGGCGACGTGCCCGACGGGCTCAAGGACAAGCGCTTGATGTCGCTCGACATGGGCTCGCTGATTGCGGGTGCCAAGTATCGCGGCGAGTTCGAGGAGCGCTTGAAGGCCGTGCTCGACGAAGTCACCGCCGACGGCGCCAACGTGCTGCTGTTCATTGACGAAATGCACCAGCTCGTCGGCGCGGGCAAAAGCGAAGGCGCGATGGACGCGTCGAACCTGCTGAAGCCGGCACTGGCGCGCGGCGAGCTGCACTGCATCGGCGCGACGACGCTCGACGAATATCGCAAGCACGTCGAAAAGGACCCGGCGCTCGAACGCCGTTTCCAGCCGGTGTTCGTCGGTGAACCCACCGTCGAGGACACCATCTCGATCCTGCGCGGGCTCAAGGAAAAATACGAACTCCACCACGGCGTCCGCATCACCGACGGCGCGATTGTGGCGGCGGCGACCTTGTCGAACCGCTACATCGCCGACCGCTTCCTGCCCGACAAGGCGATCGACCTGATGGACGAAGCGGCGTCGCGCTTGCGCATGGAAGTCGAGTCGAAGCCCGAGGAAATCGAAAACCTCGACCGCCGCGTCATGCAGCTCAAGATCGAGCGCGAGGCGCTGAAGC
>CALMPZ010000282.1 GCA_937871645.1 uncultured Polymorphobacter sp. | reverse complement strand
ACCGCCCGCGCACGGCCCCATGATCAGCGAAATCTGCGGGATGACACCCGATGCCAGCACGTTGCGCTGGAACACTTCGGCATAGCCGCCGAGCGATGCGACGCCTTCCTGGATGCGCGCGCCGCCGCTGTCATTGAGCCCGATGACCGGCGCGCCGACCTTCATGGCATTGTCCATGATCTTGCAGATCTTCTGCGCGTGGCGTTCCGAAAGCGAGCCGCCGAACACCGTGAAATCCTGGCTGAACACATAGACCAGCCGGCCGTTGATGGTGCCCGATCCGGTGACGACGCCGTCGCCTGGGATCTTGGTTTCTTCCATGCCGAACTCGACGCAATTATGTTCGACATACATGTCGAGCTCTTCGAAGCTGCCCGGATCGAGCAGGATGTCGAGCCGCTCGCGCGCCGTCAGACGGCCCTTCTTGTGCTGCGCATCGATACGCGCCGGCCCGCCACCCATGCGTGCCGCTTCGCGCCGGCGTTCAAGCTCGACCAGTGTCTGCAACATGTAACCCAAATCCCCATCACTGCGATTCGCCCATGCGACTAGCGCCTTGCGCGGGGCCTGTCACTTATCAATGCCAGCGCCGCGTGTTAGAATCACACGAACGCCGGTCCAAAGTGGCTCAACGCGGGGAGAATGAGCCATGGTACGTGTCCTGGTCGGCAGCCTGATTGGCGCCGTCGTGATGTTCCTGATCGGCTTTCTGGCGTACGGCACGCCGCTGATGCGACTGGGCTATGGGCAGGCCACCGACGCGGTGCAGCTCGACGTGCAGGCCGCGCTCAAGGCGCTGCCGGGCACCGGCACCTATGTCATCCCGTCGGGCGACAGCGCCGCGACGACCGCGGCGTTCGCCAATGGCCCCATTGCCACGATCAACTACAACGCCGGCGGCTTTGCCATGGTCGATCCGCAGGTGATGCTGACCGGCTTCATCCACATGTTCATCACGGCACTGCTGCTTGGGCTGACGTTGTGGGGGGTGCGCGGCCGCATCCCCGATTTTGCGTCGCGGGCGCGGCTGGTTATCGGCATGGCGCTGGTCGCGGTGGTGTTCATCAACCTGTCCGAGCCGATCTGGTTCCACCATGACTGGCGCAACGCGCTGTACGTCGGCGCGGTCAACTTCATCTCGCTATGCGCGGCGGGCTACATTCTGGCGCGCTGGTTTGTTCCGGCACGTTAACGGTAACATTCTGAATCAAAGCCTAATTCCGGCTTGACTGGACCACGCGCCGCGATAATTTGACCGGCAAGGGGCAGATCGGCAGCGCAAAGGGGCGCCTGCCCGCTGCCTGTTGCGGAGGGCAGCATGATCAAGACATTGGGTTCGGCATTTGTGGCAGCGGCGATCGCCGCCAGCGCGGCAGCACCGGCATCGGCGGCGGTGTTCGTGGCCGGCGACAGCAATATCTACATGACATTGACCACGCAATTGCTGCCCAGCGTCAACCCCGGCAACCAGGCGTTCTTCCGCAACATCCTCGATGGCGGCACCAAGGCTGTCGTGCAATTCGGCTTTCTGCATGCA
>CALMPZ010000281.1 GCA_937871645.1 uncultured Polymorphobacter sp. | reverse complement strand
GCGCGCCACTTCGCCTCGGGGTTCGTCTCGGTCAACGCCAGCCGGACCGTGGCGACGCCGTCGCTCGACCAGTTCAGCACGCCCGCCAATGGCTATGGCGCCAAGTTCGCGCTGCGCCCGCCGGTAGGCGCCACGCAGACGCTCGAAATCGGTGCCGATATCCGCATCAATCAGGGCACCGATCACGAATTCTTCCGCTACCAGCTCGGCCGCTTCACGCGGCTGCGCGACGCCGGCGGCCAGACGCGCTCGGCGGGCATCTATGTCGAAGACAGTTGGAACGCTACCGAACAACTGCTGCTGACCGGCGGCGCGCGGCTCGACAGCTGGCGCATTTCGGGCGGCCATTTGCTCGAAAGCGACCTGCAGACCGGCGCGCCGACGTTGACGCAAATCTACCCCGACCGATCGGGCACCTTGCCGACCGCGCGCGCCGGGCTGGTGTGGACGCCGCTGCCGCCGCTCGACCTGCGCGGCGCGGCGTATATCGGCTTCCGGCTGCCGACGCCGAACGAGCTTTACCGGCCCTTCCGCGTCGGCAATGACGCCACCGCCGCCAACGCCGCGCTCGACCCCGAAAAGCTGCGCGGCGGCGAAATCGGCGTCGACTGGGCGCCGCTGCCGACCGCGAAGCTCAGCGTCACCGGCTATTGGAACAAGCTGGCGGGCGCGATCACCAACGTCACCCAGGGCTTCGGCCCCGGCGTCTTCCCGCAAGTCGGCTTTGTCGCCGCCGGCGGCGCCTACCGCGTCCGCGAAAACATCGATGCGATCACCGTCTGGGGTGTCGAGGCCAACGCCAACCTGACGCTCGGCGACTGGAGCGCGCAAGGCTCGCTGTCATGGGCCGACCCCAAGGTCGAAGCCAGCGGCGTCGCCTTGGCGCTCGACGGCCTGCGTCCCGCCAACGCCCCGGTATGGATGGCCAGCGGCACGCTCGGCTGGACCCATGCCGGCATCAACGCCAGCGCGACCTTGCGCTATGTCGGCGAGCAGTTCGACGACGATTTGAACCAGCGCCCGCTACCGCCCGCCACGACGTTTGACGCCGCCGTCACCGTGCCGCTGCGCTTCGGCCTCGCCGCCACCGCCCGCGTCGAAAACCTGTTCAACGAACTCGTCGTGTCGGGTATTTCAAGCAGCGGCACCATCGACCGCGCCACGCCGCAGACGTTCTGGATCGGACTGAGCTGGGCGCGGCAATAGCAGACCTGCACATGCGGGATTCACCTGTCATTCATATTTATTGTTGTTTTTTGAACAGCGCGTGTGACATCGAGTGATTTGCGAGATGCGAACGTATCCGGGGGGGAGGGATTGCTGCACTGGTATTACGCCCAACGGATATCCATTACGCTGATGAACACACTTCACCTCCGCCGACTTGAACGCCTGGGCTTCTGGGTCTGGATTGTGATTGTTTTCGGCGTGCTGCTGGCGCTGCTGGTGCTCGCCACCGCCGCCACCGTGCGCCACGCCATGCTCAAGGGCGCCAGCCTGTCTCCCGGTCAATCCGACCTGGTGATGGCGATTGCCGACTACCCCGGCCGCGCCAAGGCAGCCGTGATGGAAATCGCCGGCGCCGCATCGGGCAAGACCTATGCACTGGCTTTTGATCGCACCGACGTCGAGACCCCGGCATGGCAGCGCAAATTCCCGGCGCCCGCCGACCCCGGCTATGTGCTGCTCTCGGGCGTCGATCCACAGGGCCGACAGTCTTCGGTGCGACTGATCCGCATCGCCGATGGCCGCGAAATGGCGCACTGGACTCCCGACTGGGCCGACATTCTGGCGCGTTCGACCAAGTCGCCGTTTGCGCCGGGGATCACGCGCCAGACGGTGCGTGCCTTCCACCCGCTGCTGCTCGCCGATGGCGACATCATCTTCAACACCAGCGGCGCGATGGTGCGGCAGGGGCTGTGCGGCGGCAAGCCGGTGTGGGTGCTCGACGAGGTGCTGCATCATTCGAACCAGCGCGACACCGACGGAAATATCTGGACGCCGTCTGTCGGCGGCGGCGGCTTTGACGACAATCCGTTCCTGGCGGCGCGCGTCCGCGACGATGCCATTGCACGGATTTCGCCCGATGGCCGACTGCTCGAGCGCCGCTCGTTCGCGCGCATCATGCGCGACAATGGCTTGGAAGCGCTGTTGCTCGGCACGCAGGGCATGCAGCTCAACATCGACCCGATCCATATCAACGAGATTGCCATCGCGCCCAACAGCGGCAAATTCTGGCAGCAAGGCGACCTGCTGATTTCGGCGCGCCACCTCAGCACGCTGTTCCTGTACCGGCCGTCGACAGGGCGCATCGTCTGGCACCAGACCGGGCCGTGGATGAACCAGCACGCCGCGGCGTTCGTCGACGATCACAGTATTTCGGTGCTCAACAACAACATCATCGCGGCAGCGCCACTCGACCAGCCATTCGTCCGCGCCGGCGACACCAACCAGTTCATGGTATTCGACTTCCGTACCGGCGCGGTGACGCGGCCGTTCAAGCTGCTGATCGAAGCCGCGCGACCGGTGACGATGACCGAAGGGCGTGCGCGGCTACTTCCCGACGGCGGGCTGTTCTTCGAAGAATCGAACAGCGGCCGGCTGCTGCGCTTCACGCGCGACGGCCTGATGTGGTCGTTCGTCAACGACGTCGCGGACGACAGGATCGGCGGGCTGTCATGGAGCCGCTACATCACCGCCGAAAACGCCGAACCGACGCTGCACGCCATCGCCGCGCGAAACTGCGCGGCCGGCGGCTGAAGCTACCGCGCCGCTGCCCGCGGCGGCACCCGCAGCGACGTTTCCCAACACCTGCCCAAGCCCCCCGAGCCGCAATATGTCAGCATAGCACTGGAGCCGCCCGCCTGAACCCACTAAGACGTGCGGCATTGATTTGCCGAGGATTCCGCCATGCTCGATACGACCGCCGAACGCACCCGCCTCGCTCTCCAGCGCCCCGACCTGCTGCGCGAAGCCGCCTGGGTGAACGGTGAATGGGTGACCGCGACCGAAACCATCACCGTCACCAACCCCGCCAATGGCCGGCCGATCGGCACGATTCCGGCTCTCGGCGCCACTGAGACCGAAGCCGCCGTCGCCGCTGCCGCCGCCGCCTTCCCGGCCTGGGCCGCGATGACCGCCAAGGCGCGCGGCGACATCCTCAAGCGCTGGCATGCGCTGATGATGGCCAACGCCAGCGATCTCGCGCGCCTGATGACCGCCGAACAGGGCAAGCCGCTCGCCGAGGCCACCGGCGAAATCGGCTATGCCGCATCCTTCCTCGAATGGTTCGCCGAGGAAGGCCGCCGCGCTTATGGCGAAATCATCCCCGGCCACTTCCCCGACCGCCGCTTGAGCGTGCTGCGCCAGCCGGTCGGCGTCGTCGCTGCCGTCACGCCGTGGAACTTCCCCGCCGCGATGATCACCCGCAAGGTCGGCCCGGCACTTGCCGCCGGCTGCACCGTGGTGCTCAAGCCCAGCGAATTGACACCGTTTTCGGCGCTGGCGCTTGCGGTGCTCGCCACCGAGGCCGGCGTCCCGGCGGGCGTGTTCAACATCGTGACGGGCCATGCCCCGCCGATAGGCGAGGTGCTGACGACCGATCCGCGCGTGCGCAAGTTCACCTTCACCGGCTCGACCGCGGTCGGCAAGATGCTGGCAGCCAAGTGCATGGGCACCGTCAAGAAGGTATCGCTCGAACTCGGCGGCAACGCGCCATTCATCGTCTTCGATGACGCCGACTTGGACGCCGCCGTCGAAGGCGCGCTGGTCTCCAAATTCCGCAACACCGGCCAGACCTGCGTCTGCGCCAACCGCTTCTACGTGCAGGCCGGCATCCATGACGCCTTCGCCGCCAAGCTCGCCGCGCGCGCCGCCGCGATGCAGGCCGGCGACGGACTCGACGGCCCGACCGAACAGGGCCCGCTGATCGATGGCCGCGCCGTCAAAAAGGCCGCAGCCCACGTCGCCGACGCACTCGCCGGCGGCGCCACGCTGGTCACCGGCGGCAAGGCCACCACCGGCGATTTCTTCGAAGCCACCGTGCTCACCGGCGTCGCCGCCGACGCGCTGCTGACCCGCGAGGAAACCTTCGGCCCCGTCGCCGGCATCGTCAAATTCGACAACGAGGCCGAGGCCATCGATTACGCCAACCGCGGCCAGGCCGGCCTCGCCGCCTACCTCTACACCCGCGACGCCGACCGCATGACACGCGTCTCTGAGCGCCTCGAATACGGCATGGTCGGCATCAACACCGGCCTCATCTCGACCGAAGTCGGCCCGTTCGGCGGCTGGCGCGAAAGCGGCCTCGGCCGCGAAGGCTCGCGCCACGGACTGGAGGAGTATCTGGAGATGAAGTTCCTCGTGCGGCAAGTGGCGAGCGCCTAGAGATTCATAGGGCCTCCGGCGGGCAGGCCTCAGGC
>CALMPZ010000280.1 GCA_937871645.1 uncultured Polymorphobacter sp. | reverse complement strand
CTGGGGCTCTGTGGAAGATCGTGCCCGGCCGGCCGGGCGCGGCGACCAGCGCCGCGGTATCGTCAGTCGAGGCACCGTCGATGATCAGATGTTCGACATGCGGATAGTCCTGCGCCGCCACCGACCGCAGCGTGTCGGCGATCGTCGCGGCGGCATTGTAGGCCACCGTGATGACGCTGATTTTCAAGCGCGAGCTGCCCCGGAACGCGCTGCCATGTCGCGCTGGAGGTGCGCATAGGCGTCGGCCAGACCTTCGCGCAGGCCGATGCGCGGGCTCCAGCCCATCGCCGCGAGCTTGGCGCCGTCCATCAGCTTGCGCGGCGTGCCGTCGGGGCGGCTGGTATCGAACGCTAGCCCGCCCTTGTAGCCGACGACATCTGCGACGGTTGCGGCGAGTTCGGCAATCGTCACGTCGCTACCCGAGCCGACATTGATGTGTGCGGCCTGTGAGTAATTCTTGAGCACGAACACCAGCGCATCCGCCAGGTCATCGACATGCATGAACTCGCGGCGCGGCGTGCCGGTGCCCCACACCATCATGTTGGCGTCACCGGCATCGCGCGCCGCCACCGCCTTGCGCAGCAGCGCCGGAATGACGTGGCTGCTTTCGAGGTCGTAGTTGTCGCCGGGGCCGTACAAATTGGTCGGCATCGCCGAGATGAAATCGAGGCCATATTGTTCGCGATAGGCCTCCGCCAGCTTGATGCCGGCGATCTTGGCGACCGCGTACCATTGGTTGGTCGGCTCGAGCGCACCGGTGAGCAGGGCCTCCTCGACAATCGGCTGGTCGGCGAACTTCGGATAGATGCATGAGCTGCCGAGGAACAGCAGCTTGCCGACCTTGGCTGCCGCCGATGCCGCCATGATATTGGCTTCGATCATCAGATTGTCGTGGAGGAAATCGACCGGCCGCGCGGCATTCGCAGCGATGCCGCCAACGCGCGCTGCGGCCAGAACCACGACGTCGGGGCGCGCTGCAGCGACCCAGTCTTCGACCTGCGTCTGCCGCGTCAGGTCAACCTTGTCGCGCGGTGCGACCAAAATCTCGCCGACATTCTCGCGCGCCAACCGGCGCACGACGGCGCTGCCGACCATGCCGCGATGGCCGGCGACCCAGATGCGCTTGCCCGCCAGGTCGAACGGCAAGGTCACGCGCGCCCCGTGCGCTTGGCTTCGGCGAGATCGCTCGCGACCATTTCCTTGACGAGCTGCTCCATCGAGGTGGTGGCTTCCCAGCCGAGCTGCTGCTTGGCCTTTGACGGATCGCCGAGCAGCAGATCGACTTCGGTCGGGCGGAAATAACGCGGGTCGATCGCCACCAGCACCTGGCCGGTCGCGGCATCGATACCAGTCTCGTTTACCCCTTCACCGGTCCAGCTCAGCTGGCGGCCGACTTCGGCGAATGCCAGTTCGACAAAGTGGCGGACGCTGGTGGTGCGGCCGGTCGCCAGCACCCAGTCTTCGGCGCTGCCGTGCTGGACGATGCGCCACATGCCTTCGACATAGTCGCGCGCATGGCCCCAGTCGCGCTTGGCATCCATGTTGCCGAGATGCAGCTTGGTCTGCAGCCCGAGCTCGATGGCTGCCACCGCACGGGTGATCTTGCGCGTCACGAACGTCTCGCCGCGCACCGGGCTTTCATGGTTGAACAGGATGCCGTTCGATGCGTGGATGCCGTAAGCTTCGCGGTAATTGACGGTGATCCAATAGGCGTACATTTTCGCCGCCGCATAGGGCGAGCGCGGATAGAATGGCGTCGTTTCGCGCTGCGGGGTTTCCTGCACCAGCCCGTAGAGTTCCGACGTCGAGGCCTGATAGAAGCGCGTCAGCTTCTCGCGGCCGAGGATGCGGATCGCCTCCAACAGCCGCAATGTACCGATACCGTCGGCGTTGGCGGTATATTCGGGCGTTTCGAAGCTGACCTGGACATGGCTTTGCGCCGCAAGGTTGTAGATCTCGTCGGGCTGGGTTTCCTGGACCAGCCGGATCAGGTTGGTCGAATCGGTCAGGTCACCGTGATGCAGGAAGAACTTTGTCGGCCCCTCGTGCGGGTCGCGGTACAAATGATCGATGCGCGCTGTATTGAACGATGACGCGCGGCGCTTGACGCCGTGGACGGTGTAACCTTTCGAAAGCAGCAGTTCGGACAGATACATGCCGTCCTGCCCGGTAACGCCGGTAATGAGTGCGGTCTTGGTCATTATCGTCCTGCAGCGGATTGCAAAGTGGCGCGCTTTAGCAAGGTTGCCTGGGGTTTGTCGATTGCCGAGCGGCACGGCAAGGCGCTAGGCTCAGGACCTATTAAACAGCTTGCGGTAACGACAATTGGTTGATTCAATGGCGGCGTTGAGGAGGCGCTGTCATGAGTGATCTTATCTGGTTGTCGGAAGCGCAGATGCGTCGGATCGAGCCGCATTTTCCGTTATCGCATGGGGTGCCGAGGGTGGATGACCGTAGGGTGATCAGCGGGATCATCTTCGTCATCAGGAACGGCCTGCGCTGGCGTGACGCGCCCAAGGACTACGGTCCGCACAAGACGATCTACAACCGCTTCATCCGCTGGAGCCGGCTCGGCGTATTCAACCGGATATTCGCCGCGCTGGCGGCGAAGGGCGGCAAGCCCGATCAGTTGATGATCGATGCAACCCATTTGAAGGCGCACCGGACGGCTGCCAGCCTTTTAAAAAAGGGCCTGTTCCCCGACGTATCGGACGCACCAAAGGCGGCTTGAACTCAAAGCTCCATGCCGTCTGCGACGGCCAGGGTCGACCGCTCGTCATGCTGCTCACCGAAGGCCAGGTCAGTGACTACAAGGGCGCGGCGCTGATGCTCGACGCGCTGCCAAAGGCCAAGGCAATGCTCGGCGACCGGGGCTACGACGCCGACTGGCTCCGCAACGCGCTGATCGCCAAGGGCATCACGCCGTGCATCCCGTCAAAGACCAATCGCAAAACCCCAATCCCGCACGACCGGGTTCTCTATCGCCAGCGTCACCGCATCGAAAACATGTTCGGCAAGCTCAAGGACTGGCGTCGCATCCACACCCGCTACGATCGATGTGCCCACACATTCTTCTCAGCCATCGCCATCGCCGCCACCGTCATCTTCTGGCTGTGATCAATGAGTCCTGAGCCTAGGTTGGGTGGAAATCCATCCAAGGGGACACTGCCATGACCTTCTCGCTCTACGCTGCAACCATTCCGTCGTATCAACAAATCGTCGGCGCCGTCGATGCGCTGGTCGACAAGGCGGTGGCGTTCTGCGCCGAAACGGGCACCAGCGAGAACGATCTCATCATGGCGCGGCTGGTCGATGACATGCTGCCGTTCGGCTATCAGGTCAAATCGGTCGCCGAGCATTCGGTCGGCGCCATCGAAGGCGTGCGCGCCGGCAATTATTCGCCCGATACCGGCCCGTTCCCGATGGATTTCGCCGGGCTCAAGGCCAAGCTGGCAAATGCGCAGGCGTTCCTCGCGGCGCTCGATCCGGCTGAAATCAACGGCTTCATCGGCCGCGACATGCAGTTCTCATTCGGTACGGCGGTCATGCCGTTCACCGCCGAAAACTTCCTGCTGTCGTTCGCGCAGCCCAACTTCTATTTCCACGCCGCGACCGCCTACGACATCCTGCGGTCGAAGGGCGTCAAGATCGGCAAGCGTGACTTCATGGGCCGTCCGCGGCTGAAGATGTAATAGAGCCTCCGGCGGGCAGGCCTGAGGCCTGCACCCATTTGAAGAGCGCCAAACAATCGGGTGCAGGGCTCAGCCCTGCCCGCCGGAGGCCCTAAACCTTAATTCCCCGCAACAGCGGAATCAGCAGCAATCCCGTCAGCGCCGCCGCCACCAGCGCCAGCGGAATCTCGACGCCGCGTGCGATCGCGGCACCGATCAGCAGCACGCCGCCGACCTGGAACGCCGAGTTGACGATGTTGTTCGCGGCGATGGTGCTGGCACGGCAATCGGGCGCGGTGCCGGTTTGCAGCACGCCGTAAAGCGGCACCGAGAAGATGCCGCCGGCCACCGCAATAACGAACAGGTCGGCGAGAATGCGCCATGCTGCGGGCGTGCGCAGGAAGTCGGCAACGCCACCGGCGGGGCCGGGCAGGCCATGGACGGCGAAGCCGAAATCGACCGCGCCGACCGCCATGCCGAGCGCCGCCCAGGGCGTCAGCCGCGCCGAGATGCGCCCGGCGAGCAATCGCCCGACGGCAACCGAGCCGACGGCGATGCCGATCGAAAACGCCGCGAGGAACAATGTCGCAACGGCTTCGGTGCCGCCGAGAATGTTGCGCACCAACGGCACGAATTGCCCCGTCCAGATCGCGCCGAGTGCCCAGAACCATGAAATGGCGATGGTGGCGGCGCGCAACGTCGGCGTGCTGAAATTGGCGGTCAGCGCGCGCCGCGAACTGCGCCACAGGTT
>CALMPZ010000279.1 GCA_937871645.1 uncultured Polymorphobacter sp. | reverse complement strand
CAGTGCCCAGGCAATTTTGGATGCCGAAAAATACGGGTCGAGCAGCAGCCCGGTGGTCGCCTGCACCGCGGGTTCGCGGCCCTCGGCGCGCAGCCTGTCGCACAGGTCGGCGCTGCGCCGGTCCTGCCAGACAATTGCCGGTGCAACCGGTTCGCCGGTCGAGCGGTCCCAGAACACGATGGTTTCGCGCTGGTTGGTGATGCCGATGGCTGCGATGCGCCCGGCCCCGACTTCGGCGACCACGGCCTTCAAGGCAGCGAGCGAATGGTTCCAGATTTCGGCAGCGTCATGTTCGACCCAGCCGGGCTGCGGATAGTGTTGCGTCAACGCGTGTCCGGCCTGTGCGACAATGCCGCCGCCAAGGTCGAATGCGATGGCACGGGTGGACGTGGTGCCCTCGTCAAGCACCAGCAGCAAGGGAGCATCATTCATGCCACTTTCCTAACAAGCCGCATGGCCCTAGGAAAGCCCATGGCTTCGCAATCCGACATCTTCGACCTTCTCATCATCGGCGGTGGCATCAACGGCGCCGGCATCGCGCGCGATGCGTCAGGTCGTGGCTTGAGCGTCGCACTGGTCGAAGCCGGCGATTTCGGCGGCGCGACATCCAGCGCCTCGACCAAGCTCATCCACGGCGGACTGCGCTATCTCGAATTCTACGAGTTCGGGCTGGTACGCAAAGCTCTGAAAGAACGTGAAGTGCTGCTCGACATAGCGCCGCACATCAGCTGGCCGCAAAGTTTCGTACTACCCAGCGCCCCCGAACGCCCCGACTGGAAACTCCGCGCCGGGTTGTTCCTGTATGACCATCTGGCGCGTCGCAGGGTCGTGCCGGGGTCGAACCGCATCGATTTGCGGCAGGACCGCGCCGGTCGTGCGCTTGAAAGCCATTACACCCACGCCTTCCGCTATTGGGACGGCTGGGTCGATGACGCGCGGCTGGTCATCGCCAATATCGCTGATGCGGCCGCGCGCGGTGCCCATGTCCGGTCGCGGACCCGTGTCGACAGCACGCAATGGGACGGCGCGGCATGGACGGTGGCACTATCCGACGGCACCAGCCTGCGTGCGAAAACCATCGTCAACACCGCCGGTCCCTGGGCCGAGGAGGTCGCGCGCAGCGTCATGGGGCGCAACGATGCACCGTCGCTGCGGTTGGTGCAGGGCAGCCATATCGTCACGCGGCGCGTCCACTTGGGCCGCGACGCGTTCATGCTGCAGCAGCCGGACGGCCGCATCATCTTCGTGCTGCCCTACGAGCATGACTTCTCGCTGATCGGCACCACCGAGCGCAGCATCGACACGCCCGCCGCCGCGCACATTACCGAGGAAGAGACCGACTATCTGATCGCCGCGGTCAACCGCTACCTGGCGCGGCCGCTGACGCTGGATGACATCGTCCACCGCTTTTCGGGGGTGCGGCCGCTGATCCTCGAGGAAGGCAAGGGCGACCGCGAAACCTCGCGTGACTACAGCCTCGTCAGCCACGACGGCGTTTCGGCACTGACCGTCGTCGGCGGCAAGATCACCACCTACCGCGTGCTCGCCGAGGATGTGCTCGAAAAGCTCGCCCCCAAGTCCAAGCGCTGGACCGCTACCGCACCGCTGCCGGGCGGCGATGTTCAACGCTTTGCCGGCGAGACTGGCCAGGCGGCGTTCACGCGCTGGATGAACAACCTCGTCACCGCCCAGGAGAATTACGACCCGCGCCTCGTGCGCCGACTGGCGCGCACCATCGGCACGGCTGCCGAAACGCTGCTGAACGGCGGCCTTGGCGAAAACCTCGGCGGCATTTTCGAAGCCGAGCTCGACTGGTTCAAGACCCGCGAATGGGCGACCACCGCCGAAGACGTGCTGTGGCGCCGCACCAAGCTTGGCCTGCACCTCGATGACGCTGCCAAGGCGCGCGTCGCGACATGGTTCGGGGAGGCCCCGCCGGCAGCCGAAGCGCTGCCCAAGTCGCGCAAGGCGGCGCGCAGCCATCGCTTTGCTGTGCCGGGGGAAGCCTGAGCCTGCCGTGGCGACCGTTCAGGGCAGCTTTTTCGCCGCGTAGACCACCCTGCCGCCGACGATGGTCTTGAGCACACTGACGTCCTTGAGGCTTTCCGCGGGGATGGAGAAGATGTCGTCTGACAGTACCGCCATGTCGGCATATTTGCCTGGCTCGATCGAGCCTTTCGTCGCCCCCTCGCCCATGGCATTGGCCGACCAGATCGTCCACATCTTGAGCGCCTCGGTGACCGAAACCGCCTCCTGCTTCTCGAAAATTCCGGCGTCCGAGTTGCGCGTTACCGACGCATAGATCGCCATGAAGGGATTGATGTTCGCCAGATAGATTCCGGTCAGGTCGGTGCCGGCCGCAGGCTCGAGGCCAGCATCGATCATCGAGCGAAACTTGAACCCCGTTTTGGTGAGCTTTTCGCACATATTTTCCTGATCGGCCTTGACCAGATCGAGCAGCCAGGTCGGTTGAATCGAGATGAAAAGTCCCTGGGGTTTCAACGCGACCGCGCGCTTGAGCTGCTTGTCGGTCAGCTGGAACATGCCGAAATGTTCGATGCGCATCATGGTTGCGCGCGCCCGCGCGCCGACTTCGCCTTCATAGGCATCGAGGCAGATGTCGGTGGCCCGGTCGCCCGAACAGTGCAGCATCGCGGTGACGCCGTTGCTGTTGGCCAGATCGGCAAAGTGCCGGGCCTGTGCCGGCGGGGTCACCAGCGCGCCCTTGTTGCCCGGCGGGTCGGTATCGAAATGCCCCTTGTACTCTTCGTACATATAGCCGGTGCGGGCGTCATTCTCGCCGTCTGCCCATGCCTTGATCGCAGCGAATCTGTAATAGGCAGGATCGGCACCCGCCGGCATTTTGAAGCTATCAAGGTTCGCCGGCATGCCCTCGCCATTCGGGGCTGTCCACACCGAAACCGTCAAGCGGATGTCGGGCTTGGCGTTCAGCGCCACGGCTTGCAGAACCGGCAGCGCGGGCGCCGGGGTGATCGCCAACAGCGAAGTGAAGCCATAGGGTGTCCAGAAGTCCTGAATGCCGCTGGTGTAATAACGTTGCAGGTCGGCAACCGTCGGTGTCGTGGGCACGGCGCCCATCGCATCGGTCAGCGTGCCGTCGGGCTGGCCATCCTTGCCAAGCAGCGCCCGGCCGCCGCCCTTGAGCGCTGTGCTGGTGCTGCTCACACCGAGCAGGCGCAGCGCCATCGAATTTGCCACTGCCATATGCGTGCCATTGGCGACAACGACCGGATTGTCCGGCGCCACCGCATCGAGTTCGGCTTTGCTCGGCAGGCGCTTTTCGGCGAACTTGTTCTGGCTCGCCGACACGCAGGCGACGAACACCCACTTGCCCTTGGGCGTATCCTTCATCCACGCGGCGATATTGGCGAGCGCCTGCTTGACCGATGGAGTCCCGGGGTAGCGCGCATCGACCCAGGTGTCCTTCATCATGATGGTTTCCATCGGATGCGTATGGCCATCGACGAGGCCGGGCACGACGAGTTTGCCATTCAGGTCAACCAGCTGCGTCGAAGCCCCGGCCAGTTTGCGCATGGCCTCGGTGCTGCCGACCTGCTGGAATTTACCGTCCTTCACCGCGACGGCCGCCGCCGTCGAACCTGCCGCGTCGAGCGTGACGATCTTACCGTTGAAGTAGATGACGTCAGGCGCGGCATCCCCCGGGACCGACAAGGCCGGCGACGCGGCGGAAATCGCCATGGCAGACACCAGTGCGAGGCTGAGCTTGTTCATCCATCGTCTCCCCGTGGCCAGATGGTCGATCCGAACAGCCCGGCGCGATCCCCCGGGTAGAGCTTCAGCCAGTTCAATGGCCCCGGCTGAAGTAGACGTGATTGGACGTCCCGCGGTCAAGCACTGCGTTGCGCGGCAATAATTTAGGCTGCTTCGCGCAAACAGCGCGTGAACATTTCGGCATCGACGTTGCCGCCCGATAGCAGCACGGCAACGGTTTTGCCGCGCACATCGACCTTGCCGGCCAGCACCGCAGCGAGCGCCACCGAGCCGCCGGGTTCGACGACGAGCTTGAGTTCTCGGAAGGCAAAGGCGACGGCCGCCATGACTTCGGCCTCGCTGACCCAGACTCCGGGCAGCGCGTGCTCGGACAATATGCCGAAAGTCAGCGGGCTGCAGAACAAGGTCTGCAACGCGTCGCAAATTGTCGGGCCGGGATTTTCGACGGCGAGGATTTTGCCCGCCACCAGACTGCGCGCGACATCGTCATAGCCCTGCGGTTCGACCGGCACGACCGGCAGCCCGCTGCCCAGCGCGACGCCGCTCGCCAAACCGCCGCCGCCGCAACACACCACGGCAAAGTCGGCGGTTTTGTCCATCGCCTCGAGGTCGCGGGCGATCTCCAGCCCGGCCGTGCCCTGCCCGGCCACGACGAACGGATCGTCGAACGGCGGCACGATGACCGCGCTACGCTTTTCGGCAATCGCGGCGGCAATTGCGCCGCGGTCCTCGGTCAGCCGGTCATAGAACACCACTTCGGCGCCGTGGCTTCGGGTGCGCGCCACTTTCAGCGCAGGGGCATCCGACGGCATGACGATCGTCGCGGGCATGTTCAGCAGCTTTGCCGCGAACGCCACGCCTTGGGCATGGTTGCCGCTGGAGTAAGCCACAACGCCGCCGCCGCGGTCTTCGGGGGCAATCGCCGCGAGTCGGTTATAGGCGCCACGGAATTTGAACGAGCCGGTGCGCTGCAGGCACTCGGGCTTGAGCCAGACTTCGCCGCCGGTCAGCGCGTCGAGTGCGTCCGAGCGCAGCAACGGCGTATGTACCACGACATCCTCGATTCGACCGGCGGCGACCACCACGTCCATCCGCGAAATCTGCGCTGTCATAAATCCTCCACAAAACTCGAAACCATTGAAAAAGCGTCGCTTTTGACTTTGCGCTAAACCCTTGAACCGTCAACGCAATTTGGACAAAATTTCGTAACAAAAAAAACCTTTACAGTGGGGGTCATCGTCCCTATTTACCCCCCTCACCGCTGCCCCATGGGGACTTCCAACCGCAAGGCAGCTTCTACACGACGCCCCGGAGGTCCCTTGAATTGCACAAGCCATATAACGCGCTGGGGGTAGCCCGCGACACCAATCCGTCGCAACCTGTTACCCTGATCCGCCCGCACGCCGCTACCCGCGCCGCCCGCTTCTTTTCGGAGAAGTTCCCGGGCACGACGATGTACGCCGTCAAGGCCAATCCTTCGCCCGAATTGATCCGCACCCTGTGGGACGGCGGCATCAAGGTTTATGACGTTGCTTCGATTGCCGAAGTGCGGCTGGTGCGCGGGCTGTTGCCTGATGCCACGCTGTGCTTCATGCACCCCGTCAAGGCGCCCGAAGCGATTGCCGAAGCCTATTTCGAACACGGCGTCCGCACCTTCTCGCTCGACAACCTCGAGGAATTGGCCAAGGTTGTCGCCGCGACCAAGGGCGCGACCGACCTGACGCTGTGCGTCCGCCTGCGTGTGTCATCGGCGCATTCGAAGCTCAGCCTGGCGTCGAAGTTCGGTGTCGGTGTCGAGGATGCCGCGCCGCTGCTGATGGCGGCGCGCCAGGCCTCCGACGCGCTCGGCATCTGCTTCCATGTCGGTTCGCAGGCGATGAGCCCGCAGGCCTATAGCGATGCGCTGTCGCTGGTCCGCGCCGCGATCGTGTCGGCCGGCGTCACTGTCGATGTCATTGATGTCGGTGGCGGTTTCCCGTCGATCTACCCGGGCATGGAGCCGGGCGAATTGACGCGCTATTTCGACGTCATCCACGCCGCTTTCGAAGCGCTGCCGATTTCGTATTCGGCAGAGCTGTGGTGCGAACCCGGCCGGGCGCTGTCGGCGGAATATGCCAGCATCATCGTGCGCGTCGAACAGCGCCGCGACGACGTGCTCTACATCAATGACGGCGCCTATGGCGCGTTGTTCGATGCCGCCCATGTCGACTGGCGCTTCCCCGCCGCGTTGCTGCGTGACACGCCGTCGCGCGCCAAGGATATGGCGTTCAGCTTCTACGGCCCGACGTGCGACGACATGGATTTCATGCGCGGTCCGTTCATGCTGCCCGCCGATGTCCAGGCCGGTGACTACCTCGAAATCGGCATGCTCGGCGCCTATGGCTGCGCGATGCGCACCGCGTTCAACGG
>CALMPZ010000278.1 GCA_937871645.1 uncultured Polymorphobacter sp. | reverse complement strand
AGCTGGGTCCCGGCCTTCGCCGGGATGACGAAAGGCAAGAAATTAATGGGTGCAGGGGCAAGCCCCTGCCCGCCGGAGGCCCTTAACCCCTACCCCCTCGAAATCCCCAACTCGGCCAGCACCTCATCGGTATGCTCGCCGATCTGCGGCGCCATGCGCAGGTCGCGCGGGGCGCTGCCGGAAAAGCGCAGCGGCGGCTGCATTTCGATATAGGTGCCTTCGGTCGGGTGCTGGCGTTCACGGAAGAAGCCGGTGGCGACGAGGTGCGGGTCGCTCATGACTTCCTCGACCCGGTGCGCGGGCATGGCGGGGATACTGTTGGTGCGGCACCAGTCGACCCAATAGGCGGTGGTTTGCGTCGCGATGATTTCGCCCATGACCGCGAATAATTCGGACAGGTTCTTGAAGCGCGCGACGCGGTCGGCAAAGCGCGGCTCGGACATATAGTGGCCGTTGCCGGTGCGGTGGAAGAATTCGACCTGTTTGTCATCGGTGTAGAGAACAATGCACAGGTAGCCGTCCAGTGTCTTGTACGGCTGGCGTTCCGGGTCGATCTGGCGCGTGTAAAGGATGGGGCCGTTGGGCGGCACGAAGGTCGCGCCGAATAGATGCTCTTCATAGCTGAAATGCGTCATCGTTTCGAACATCGGCACTTCGATATGCTGGCCGTTGCCGGTGCGCAGCTTGTGGATGATGCCGGCCTGCACCGCCTGCGCGCCGTAGAGGCCCGCGACCTTGTCGGCGGCCGCCATTGGCAGGAAGCGCGGCGCCGGGTTGCCATCGACCTTGCAGATCATGTCGGTGCAGCCCGTCAGCCCCTGGATGACATCGTCATAGGCCTGGAGTTCGGCGTAAGGGCCGTCCGAGCCGAAACCGACGCAATGGACATAGATGATGTCGGGCTTGAGCGCCTTGACGCTTTCATAATCGAAGCCGAGGCGCTCGATGGCATCGGCGCGGATGTTGTGGATGAATACGTCGGCGGTGGCGAGCAGCTTGCGCAGCACTTCCTTGTCGGCGGCTTGCTTCAAGTCGAGCGCCACCGAGCGCTTGCCGCGACCGAGCGTCATGTGGCAGGCGCCCATGCCCTTGGTCTTGGCGGGCTTGCCCGACATGCGGAAGGTGTCGCCCGTCGGCGGCTCGATCTTGATGACATCGGCGCCGAGGTCGGCGAGCATCATCGTCGCATAAGGCCCGAAAATCACCGACGTCAGGTCGACGATACGGATGCCGCCCAGAACTGAGTTGGCGGCGGTAGGCATGACAGTCATTCAAATCTCCCCGGATTCGGGCGCCACCATAGCAGCCCCGTCCTTGTCGCAAAGTCACCTTTGAGCGGTGCTTGTTATTCTGATACGCAGTTGCAATCCCTATCCCGGACCCAGCATGACCGCCGAGACCAAGCACTACCGCGCGTTTATCAGCTATAGCCACGCCGACAAGCATGTCGCAACCTGGCTGCACGGTGCTGTCGAACGCTATCATGTGCCGGCCAAGCTGGTCGGCACCGAGACCGCGCTAGGGCCGGTGCCCAAGCGGCTGACGCCGATCTTCCGCGACCGCGATGAACTGCCGGCATCGGGCGACCTGTCGTTCGAACTGAAAAGCGCGCTCGAAAACTCGCTGTGCCTGCTGCTGATCTGCTCGCCGTCGGCGGCGAAGTCGCGCTGGGTCAACGAGGAAGTCAAAAGCTTCAAGCGCATGCACGGCGAAGGGCGCATCTTCGCGCTGATCGCCAGCGGCGAACCCGGCGACCCCGACAGCGAATGTTTCCCGCCGGCGCTGCAATACACGCTCGGCCCCGACGGCGAGCTGTCGGACATTCCCGCCGAGCCGATTGCCGCCGACATGCGCAAGGGCAAGGACGGCAAGCGGCTGGCGCTGTTCAAGCTACTGGCGGGGCTGACTGGGCTCAAGCTCGACCTGCTTGTCCAGCGCGAAGCGGCGCGGCGCGCGCGGCGACTGGCGATCATTGCCAGCGCCTCGGTCATCGGCATGTTCGGTGCATTGGGGCTCGCCTATTATGCCAATACCCAGCGCATCGCGGCGATCGAACAGCGCCAGATTGCCGAAACCGAAAGTGCCGCGGCGCGGGCAGCGGCGGACTATCTGGTCGGCACGTTCGAGCTCGCCAACCCGGCGACCGAAAATCCGCGCACCATCACCGCACTGACCATATTGGGCCGTTCGGCCGACCGCGCCCGCGCCGAGCTATCGACCCAGCCCGAACTGCAGATCCGGCTGATCGACACCGTCGCGCGCGCCTACAACAACCTCGGCCTGTTCGACGAAGCGCGTACTGCGCTCGAAAAGTCGCGCCGCGCCATCGACAAGGCCGGGCCGCAAGGCGCCGACGCACTGGTGACACTGGCGACGACGCGCTACCGCCAAGGCGATCTCGACGGCGCCATCAGAACTGCGCACAGCGCCGAAAGCGTCCTGGCACAGCCGCTGGTTCCCGGCATGACGCCCATGGACCCAGACCGCAGTCGCGAAGTGCAGGCTCGCGCGCGCGAAGTCACGGCCTATGCGCTGACCGGTAAGGCCGAACAAAAAGCTGCACTTGCAGCCTATGACACGTCGCTGAAATTGTTTCGCGCCACGCCGACAACCAAGCCGCAGCAAATTGCCCGCGTCCTCAACAATCGCGGGCTGCTGCTTTCCGACATGGGGCGCTATGACGAAGCAAGGGCTTCGTTGACCGAAGCCAACCGCATTTACCGATTGGTCTACCGAGACAATCATCTTGCAATCGGCCAGACCTATTACAGCCTGTCGCTAAACGATTATCTCGAAGGCAAGCTTCCCGAAGCGCTGGTCAACATCAATCGCGCCTTGGACGTCTATGCCAATGTGCTCGATCCAGACAATTTCATCATTGCCGATGCCTTGTCGTTGAAGGGACAAATCCTGCGTGACCAGAAGCAACCGGCAGCAGCCGAAGCGGACCTGGGCAAGGCCGTCGCAATTTACCGCAAAAGCTTTGGAAAGCCCCATTATCTCATTGGCATTGCAGATGTATACCGGGCGCTAGCGGCGTCCGATCAAGGCCAGATCCAGCGCGCGCTCGACTATCTGGATGACGCCAAGCAGAACTACGATGTCAGCTACGGCAAGGAGCATCCCAACCATGGCGACTTGCTCGTCAACCGCGCGGCGATCCTGGCCAAGGCCGGGCGCAACGTCGAGGCGAACGCCGATTGCAAGCGCGGTCTCGAAATTCTGGCGCGCACGATGGGCGGCAGCGACCCCTTTTACCAGAGCTCGAAATCAACCTGCGATATGCTGGCCGGCAAAGCTTAACCACGAATGTGCAACCTGCGTAATTGACGTAAATTGCCAGTCGACTAGCATCGGTAACATATTATTGACATTTGGACTGTGCTATGTTGCACTGCAATAGTACAGGCTCGAGGGGGGCTGATTCTTCAACCAATGTACTGCGTATCGGGAAGGTTGTTAAGATCATGATTTACAAGGCCATATTGTCGGCAATGACTGCAGCGGCGTTTGTCGCCAGCGCACCCGCGGCCGCCAATGTCACCGGCGTGCTGACGGCAACATCTGGGACTATGAAGGTTTCGGGCGCGCCCCTGACCAGATATAGCAGCAACCAGAACATCGACGTGTTCGCGGGCGGCACTGGCTTGACCGGTGGCGGCATCCAGTCGACCTCAAAGCTCAACCAGGGGCTGATCGAGTTCCAGAACGGCGTCATAGCCGGCGGCCCCGGCGGCAGCAGCACGGCGTTCACCGAAGTCGAGGTCACCTATCAGAACACCGGCACCAGCGCGGTGCAGGCCGTGCTCGATTCGACACTGCTGCCGGCCGGGCTGGGGTTCCTGATCGGCGACATCACGTCGGATGTCGGCCCGGGCCTCTGCGGCAACGCGCAGCTCAACCAGTGCGGCCAGACCAGCCAGAACGTCAGCTTCAGCAACGTCAGCCAGGCCACTGCCGGCTTCTTTTTCGACGTGCTGAGCAACGGCGTGTCGATTTACAACCTGTCGGGCGGCATGACCATCGACAGCAGTGGCAATGTCACCGACACGCTGGGGGCGGCACGCAGCACACTTAAGAATTTCGCACTGCAGACAGTCCCCGGCAGCGGCACTGCCATCGGCTATAACTGGGATTCGACCGTCGTCAGCATCGTCGTCCCCGGCCTGCTCGCCCCCGGTGCCAGCGCGACATTGACCTACCGCGTCAGCACCTATGCGACGTCGACGGGCAGCTGTGCGGGCACCCCTGGCTCAAACGCCTTCAATCAGACCTGCGCCATCGGCTATTCGGTTTTCGGCGATCCGGTCGGCCGCGGCGGCGTGATCACGAATTCAATGCAGTCCTCGATGATGGCGGCTGGTCCGTACCTCTCCACGGGGATCCCGGTCGCCGGCATCGCATTCAACACGCTCGGGCCGCTGCTCGCACCATCGTTTGATTCGAATACCGGGAGCTTGGGCGTATTTTTGCCGGCGCCGGTACCTGAACCGGCAAGCTGGGCGTTGATGATTGGCGGCTTCGGCATGGTGGGCGGCGCGCTGCGTCGCCGCCGGATTGCAACGGCCTAGTTCCGGCGCCTAAGCCGGCTTTTGAAAGCTGAGCACGCCGTAGCGCATGGCGCCGCTACGGTAGGCTTCGACCAGCCGGAACATGCTCCATAGGAACGCGCGGTTCTGCGTCTTCGGGCTGAGCAGCATGCGCAGATAGTCGGGCCGCGTCAGCAGCTTGGCGGCCAGCCGGCGCAGGCAGATGGTCCAGGTCTTCGCGACATT
>CALMPZ010000277.1 GCA_937871645.1 uncultured Polymorphobacter sp. | reverse complement strand
CCGCCCACGCCGCCGACCTCGCCAAGGGCCACCCCGCCGCCAAGCTACGCGACGATGCGCTCAGCCGCGCCCGCTTCGACTTCCGCTGGCGCGACCAGTTCAACCTGTCGCTCGACCCCGAAACCGCGCTCAAATACCACGACGAAACGCTGCCGGCGGAGGGCGCCAAGGTCGCGCACTTCTGCAGCATGTGCGGCCCGAAATTCTGCTCGATGAAGATCACGCAGGACGTCCGCGACTATGCCGCCAAGCAGAACACCGACGCGATGCTGGAAGCCGGGATGGCCGAGAAGAGCGCCGAGTTCAAGGCGAAGGGCGGGGAGATTTACCTGCCTGCGGCGGAATAAGCCCCTCTCTCCCGCTGGCGGCAGAGGTCGGGTCGCGTGGACCGCGCGGTGGATGCAGGGGTTCGGGCACTGGTTCTGGCAAAAGGGACTTCCCCCGCGCTGGCGCTGAGACAGCCAATTTCGGAACGATGGGCCGGGGGACGACGATATCTGCTGACCGGACATTCGTCATGCGTGCGGCGGGTTCAAGCTCTGTCGACAGCAAAACGCCGGCCCGAAACCGGGCCGGCGTGCTAGGCGTTTGCGCTGGTGGCGAACGTCAGAACTTGACGACGCCGTAAATCAGGAAGCTGTTCGAGTTGACGTTGAGGTTGCCGTTGAAGCTCTTCTTCGTCACATCGACATCGATGTCGGTGTGCAGGTAAGCAAGGCCGACACCGAAATTGTGGAACAGCATGTAATCGGTCGAAGCAGTCAGCACCCAGATCGAACCGTCGATATCGCCGATCTTGGCGCTCATGCCAGACAGGCTGGTGTTCGCCGACCAGCGCGGACTGATATACCAGTCGAACGAACCACCGATCACCGGCAGCGGCAGGCTGGTCGATTCACTCGTCGAGAAGCTCAAGCTCGGATTGCCCGGATATGCCGAAGCCGCGAAGTTGAACTTGAGATTTGAACCATAAAGGCCCAGCAAACCGGCGAGTTCGAGATTGTCCTTCTTGATGAACGAGTAACGATAGGTGCCGAAGAAATAGTCGTTCTTCAGATCGATCGATGCCGTCGCGCCAGCCGGGACAAGCTCGTTGCCGATCTGGATATCCTGCGTTGTCGTGTAGCTGACATCACGCTTGGTCTGGTACCACAGCAGCGAAACGCGGTGGCGGTTGGCGACGCGCCAGTTCGCCGACGCCATGAAGGAGTTGGTGTTGGTGCCGCCGCCATCGGGGTTAAAGTCGACATCGGTGCCCGTGTCAGTCGTGCCATTGATGCCGATGCTGCCGCCGAGGTCGGTGAAAACCCAGCCGGCGGTGAGCGTGAACTTGTCGGTGCCCTGGCCGCCGTAGCTCGGATCGACCGCAGCGTTGGCGGCCTGTGCGGCCATGGCCATGCCGAGGCCGGCAATACCGGCGAACACGCGCTTCGAAAAACTCGCAGTCATCAAATAATCCTTCGCCCTGAGTTCAAATGCTCATCCGCCAGCATATGGCGGCACTGCCTGACGACAGCCTATTCCACGGCGACCCTTGCCAGCTCAAGGAAAACTCGCAGCAGCAAGTGGTTTTTGCGCCAAACGCGGCATTGTCGCAACAGTCTGCCGCGCGCGCGGCGCATGTTGTCGCCAATGGCTTGCCGCGCCGGTCGCCACCGATACGTTGCCGCACAGACAATCCGTGCTGAAGGAGTCCTTGCCATGCGCCCTGCCCTCATGCGCCCTGCGGCAATTGTGCCACTCATCGCGTTCGCACTGCTTGGCGGCTGCGTCAGTCAAACGACCTACAAGAACCAGGTTGCCGCAACGGCAGCCGCACAAAGCATGAATGCGCAATATGCCGAACTCAACAAGCAACTGTCGGCTGAAATCGCCGACAAGCAAGTCACCATCCAGCAGCTCAATGACCGGCTGGTGGTGACGCTGGTCGATCAGATCTTGTTTGCGTCAGGCAGCGCCGAGCTGCACCCCAAGGGCCGCAGCGTGCTCGACAAGGCGATCCCGACGCTGGCAGCGCAGAACGGCAAATGGATCATCATCGAAGGCCATACCGACAACCAGCCGATCGGCCCGACGATCCGCGACCGCTTCCCGACCAACTGGGACCTGTCGACGGCGCGTGCCACTTCGGTCGTCAAGTACATGCAGGACAAGGGCGTGCCGCCGGTCAACCTCGCGGCGACGGGCTATTCTCAATACCAGCCGGTCAAGCCCAACACGAGCGCCGCCGGGCGCCAGGCCAACCGCCGTATCGAAATCATCCTGCGCATGAAATGACGCTCAACGCACAGATGGCCCCATCGAAGCACGGACATCGCGCAGAATCTGATCGGCTGTATCAATGCGAAACAGCCCCATGCGCGGATATTCAAGGTCGAGAATAACGTAGAGCGTCAATGTCACAGCCGTCGAAAATGCGATGATATGCAGGGTCTGGCGGCCACGATGGCCGCTCGCCATTGAAAAACCCGCAGTCATCGAACACGCAAGCGCCAGAAATGCGAGCATGGCGAAGATGATTTTCGGCGGATGCGCCTGCGACGCGACGGTGCGCGTCGTGGCCATGTCGAACATTTCGTTGATCGGCGGGATCAGCAGCGTCGTCGGCGCCACCCCCGGTGTCGCCGCGGTGCCCGCCATGGTGTGCGCCCACAGCCGCGCCTGCATCGCGGCCGCATGGGCCTGGGCAGCGCGCAACTTCTGCGGATCACGGACGTCGGCATAAATCGCCAGTCGCGCCTCGACATAGTCGCGAAAATCCTGGCGCAAGGCCGGCTGCGCTGCCGGCGTCAGCAAGTCGATGCGCAGATAGGCGGTGCCGATGGCATTGGCCTCGTCGCGAATCAGCTCGCGCCGCGCTTCGAACCGCGTGGCCGCGCCGGAGAAGGTGAAGGCGATCAGCAGTCCGAGCAACGCGAACAATGCCGCATCGATTGTCGCCACGCCCTCGCTGGTGCCGCTATCGTTGCGCGCGCGGAAGTACTGCCCGAGCCGGCGGCCGATCTCGAGGCAGGCCAGCATCGCGATAAACATCGCCACGACGAAAACGACAGCGAAATGTTCCTCGCCAACAACCAGCCCTGATCCCATGTTGCGCGCTCCTTCAGTCGAATGCGAACGGCTCGGCCGGCGTGCGTGCAGCAGCAACGCAAGCCATTATGCCCGCCGGTTGAGCCGATCGCTACGTGCAACCAGTTGCGGCCAGAACGCATCGGCGCCCGCCGCGGCAATGGCATGGCCGAGCGCGACCGCCCAATAAGTGTCATTGCCGAATTCGCTGCGCCAGCTCCACAGCCGCCGAGTCAGCAGGTGCAAGGCATAGTCTTGCGTGAAGCCGATGGCGCCATGGACCTGATGCGCAGCGGCCGTGCCGGCACCGATGGCGATGTTGGTGCGGATCTTGGCGGCGGCGATTTCCGACCAGGCATGACCGGCGTCGGCCGCCTCGCACGCCGCAGCCGCAGCGGCGCGCACTGCTGCGACCTCGACGGCGAACTGGCTGAGCAATTGCTGCACTGCCTGGAACGCCGCGAGCGCGCGGCCGAACTGCTGGCGCCCGTTGACGTAATCGACCG
>CALMPZ010000276.1 GCA_937871645.1 uncultured Polymorphobacter sp. | reverse complement strand
TCTTTGGGCTTGTTGGCCATGTCGGGTGAACCTTCTTGCTTGGTTTGACAGGTTGGTTGGAAACTAGATGGCGTCGCTGTCGCGTTCGCCGGTACGAATGCGCATTGCGGTTTCGATGTTCGACACGAAAATCTTGCCGTCGCCGATGCGACCGGTGCGCGCAGCACCGGCAATCGCCTCGATCACGCGCTCGGCCTGGTCGTCATCGACAACCACCTCGAGGCGCACCTTGGGCAGGAAATCGACGACATATTCGGCACCGCGGTAAAGTTCGGTGTGGCCCTTCTGGCGCCCGAAACCCTTGGCTTCGGTGACGGTGATGCCGCTGACACCGACTTCGTGCAGCGCCTCCTTCACTTCGTCGAGCTTGAACGGCTTGATGATCGCTTCGATTTTTTTCACTTCGGTCTCCGGCGAGAGCTGACGGGGGCGAGAGGCAGACTAGCTACCGCTTGTGAAGCACATTCCGTGCCAAATGCGGCTGTCAGGGCAAAGGCCTGAAAACGGGCAGGACTCGCATCAAATCCTGCCCGATTCGGTCGCAACTGCCCGTTTTTTGGGCAGCAATCGCGGGTTATGCCGTGGTCGCGTAGCCGCCGTCGACGGCCACCGTCGAGCCGCACATGTACGCACTCGCGCGGCTGCCGAGGAACAGCGCGACGCCCGCCATGTCGTCGGTGTTGCCCTTGCGGCGCATCGGCGTCTCGCTCATTGTCAGGTTGACCGTTTCGTCGTCGAGCCCGGCGGTCATCTTCGACGGGAAATAGCCCGGCGCGATGGCGTTGACCGCGATGTTCCGCGCCGCGAGGAACTTCGCCATCATCCGCGTCATGTGCAGCACGCCGGCCTTCGAGGCATTGTAGCTATAGGCTTCGTACGGCGACACGTGCATGCCGTCGATCGAGCCGATGTTGATGACACGCGCCCAGTCGTCTTCGGTGGCCGCAGCGGCGAGCTGCTTGACGAGCTTTTGCGTCAGGAAGAACACCGACTTCAGGTTGAGGTCCATGACCTTGTCCCAGCCGGCTTCGGTGAAATCGTCGAAGCTCTGGCCCCAGCTGGCGCCGGCGTTGTTGAACAATATGTGGACCTTGGGCTCGCGCGCGGCGATTTCGGCGGCAAAGCGCGTCAGGTCGGCCATGTCGCCCAAATTGGCCGGGATCGAGATGCAGGTGCCGATTTTCGACAGTTCGGCGGCCAGCCCGTCGCAGACCGCGGCGTTGCGGGCGCTGATATAGACCTTGGCGCCGTTTTCGACATAGGCGCGGGCGATCATCTCGCCGATGCCGCGCGAGCCGCCGGTGATGACCACGACCTTGCCGCGGACCGAGAACAGATCTTCGATTTTCATGGGAGGTTCCTTTGTGGGGTATGGAATAGGGTCAGACGGGTTCGCCCGCCGCAATGGCGCGCTCGACGCGCGTCGCTTCGGCGAGCGGCAGCCGGCGATAGACGAAATACATGCACACCATCGTGATCGGCACCACGACCAGCAGCGACAGGATGCCCGTCGCCAGCGAGCCGGTGACCTTCGACACCGCGCCGGCGTAGTACGGCCCGAGGCCCAGCCCGATCAGCGTCGTGCCGATGAAGTAGGTCGCGGTCGCGGCGCCGCGCATGCGCGGCAGCACCAGGTCCTGCGTCGTCGCGGCGGCAATGCCCGGATAGACGCTGGCGAGGATGGTCAGCGGGATGTTGCACAGCAGGAACGTCGCCAGCGAGTCGGTGGTGAACATCACCAGGAACAGCGGCAGCGGCAGCAGTGTCGCCAGGCTGACGACGATGATGCGGCCGCCGGGGTTGCGGCGCTTGGCGATATCCGACAGCCAGCCGCCGACGACGACGCCGATGAAACCACCCGCCGCGCCCATGCCGCCGAGCGCCAGCGCGACGAAGCCGGTGGTCGCGTAGAACGGCACCGGCAGGCCGCTAGCCGCCATCGGTGCGACAAAGGTGCGCATCGCATAGGGCACCGCCCAGAAGCCCGCCGCATAGCCGACGAAGCTCATCAGCCCGAAGCCAACCAGCGCGAACACGAATGTCGGCGTGCCCCAGATTAGCGCAAACGTCGGCTTGTCGCGCT
>CALMPZ010000275.1 GCA_937871645.1 uncultured Polymorphobacter sp. | reverse complement strand
GCAGCTTCGAGCGGTCGGGCGACCAGCCGGCGACGGGATCGGGCAGGTCGTCATGATCCTTGAACGGCATTTCGAGCGTCATAGCCAGGCACCCGAACTTTTCGGCCACCGCATTGGTGCTCATCGTCAGATTGGCCTTGCCCGGCGGTGCCACCGGATAGCCGACCTTGGTCTGGAAATCGGGGCTTAGCCGTTCGAGGCTGGCTTCATACGCCGCCTGCAAGTCGGTCAGCCGCTTGGTCAGCGACGGGATGCCGTCGAAACCGGCGATGAAGTTGTACGGCAGCGCCTCGTCGCCATGGACGTCGAGCGCGAAATCGACACCGGTGGCGACCATGGCATTCAGCACATGCAGCACTTCGGGTGAGCGCTCCAGCGTCGGCGCCGCCCATTCGCGGTTGAGGTTGGCGCCCGCGGCATTGGTGCGCAAATGCCCGCGGCACGACCCGTCGGGGTTCATGTTGGGCACGACATGCAGCGTCGTGGCGGCACGCAGCTTGCGCGCGACGGGGTCGCTGGGATCGATCAGCCGCTCAAGCGCGCCTTCCATCCACCATTCGGCCATGCTCTCGCCGGGGTGCTGGCGCGCATACAGCCAGCAGTGCAGCGGGCCATTGCCGATGTGCAGGCAATCGATGTCCTGTCCGTCGAGCGACTGGCCGAGCACTTCCAGCCGCACGCCGGGCGCGCCCGCGACTTCGGCGACTAGGTCGTGGTGGCGCTCCATGCTGTAGGGAGCGAAATAGGCGATCCAGATGCTGTCACCCGCCGGACGGACGCGGATGGTCAGCACGCCGTTCTTGTAGTCGGTGTCGGTGCGCGTCCAGTCGAGCCGGTCTTCGGAGATGCAGGCGCGGTAGTTTTCCCACCCGCCCGGATAGGCGGCGCCACCGGCGTTGACGATGCGCAGCACGCAGTCCTGGTCGGCCGCGCCGGTCAGCCGGAAATGGAACCATTGGTAGAAGTCTGAATGCGCGTCCTTGCGGATTTCGAGCTCGATATCGCCCGGGCCGTTGATGTGGCGCACGATGATGTTGCCGCTGTCGAATCCGGCCGAAATGGAAATGCTCAAGCTGTCCTCACTTTGTAACGCCACACTTTAGGCTGCTAGGTCAGTTTTTGTAGTTGACGGTCTTGCCGGCCAGGCCGGGGAAATCACGCAGCAAGTTGCGCGCCAGGCCAGGG
>CALMPZ010000274.1 GCA_937871645.1 uncultured Polymorphobacter sp. | reverse complement strand
CGCGCCAGCCCGAGTGCACCGACCACCCCAGACGGCGTCGGCAATGCAACGAAGCTCCAGTCGGCAGCTTGCAGCGTCGCGGTGCCACGGCCGCTGCGACCGCCGCTTTCGATGCACTGCTGCGCCGCCTGCAGGTCGAGCCCGGCGAGCCGGTCGAACGGCGGCGCGGCGGCGAGCGGCACGTCGTGGCCGCGCAGCACGACCAACGCATCGGCAGCGAAGATGCGTGCGGCTTCGGTGCAGATGGCGTGCGCCAATGCCGCTTCGTCGCTGCTGCCGGCGAGTTGTCGTGCAAAACTGGCGAGTGCGGCATTGCGCGCGGCGGCGGCTTGCGCCTCGCGCGCCTGGCTGCGCAGCTGCGCGGTCAGCCGGCTGGTGAACACCGCCACCGCCAGCAGCGCGATGACGGTCACGATGTTCTCGTTGTCATCGATGCGCAGCGTGTGGAGCGGCGGCACGAAGAAGAAATTATACGCCAGCGCCGAGGCGATGCCGGCAATGACACCCTGCCCCAGCCCGTGCAGCCGCGCCGCGACCGCCACCGGCACCAGATACAGCAAGTCCATCGCCGATGCCGGCACACGGCCCTGCGCCGCCAGCCCGAGCCCGGTGACGGCCGCAACCATCAGCAGCGTTTCGGCAGTGGCGCGGCGTTCGATGCGGTTCACGCGGCGCAGCGTATACCGTGGCGCCCGCGCCAGCCAGCGCCGGACGCGACCTTTATGAAATCCTTATGGCTTTGGCGCCGGTCACCCCGCGCATCCTTACGCCGGGTGGGCGCATTGCAGCGGTCAGTGCAACGAACAAGGATGCCCGCAGTGGCCAGTACCAGCATCGCGCCCGCAACCTCCCCCGCGCACCCTGCCCCGCGTGACAGCCTCGCCACGCTGGCGTTGGGCGCCATCGGCGTGGTGTTCGGCGATATCGGCACCTCGCCGCTCTATGCCATGAAGGAAAGCTTCATCGGCCAGCACCCGTTGGCCGTCGACGCGCCGCATATCTTCGGCGTCATCAGCCTGGTATTCTGGACGATGATGATCGTCGTCACCTTCAAATATGTGCTGATCATCCTGCGCGCCGACAACCGCGGCGAAGGCGGCAGCCTGGCGCTGCTGGCGCTGGTGACGCGCCACCTCGGCGCATCGCGCTGGTCGCCGTTCGTCATCCTGCTCGGCGTGCTGGCGACGGCGCTGTTCTACGGCGACGCCATCATCACCCCGGCGATTTCGGTGCTGTCGGCGGTCGAGGGGCTGACCGTCGTCGATAGCCGGCTGGCGGCGCTGGTGATGCCGCTGTCGATCGGGATTCTGGTCGGGCTGTTCGTCATCCAGGCGCATGGCACGGCGCGCGTCGGCACGATCTTCGGGCCGGTGGTGCTGGTGTTCGCGGCGCTGCTCGCCTGGGCCATCGGCGA
>CALMPZ010000273.1 GCA_937871645.1 uncultured Polymorphobacter sp. | reverse complement strand
GTCGTCACGGCGTGCTCGACCGGCGCGCACGCCATCGGCGACGCGGCGCGGCTGATCGCCATGGATGACGCCGATGTCATGGTCGCCGGCGGCGCCGAAGGTGCGATCTGCCCGATCGGCATCGCCGGTTTCGCGCAGGCCCGCGCGCTGTCGACCGGCTTCAACGCCACCCCCGAACGCGCCAGCCGCCCGTATGATAAGGACCGCGACGGCTTCGTCATGGGCGAAGGCGCCGGCATGGTGGTGCTCGAGGAATATGAACGTGCCAAGGCGCGCGGCGCGAAAATCTATGGCGAAGTCATCGGTTACGGCCTGACCGGCGACGCCTATCACGTCACCGCGCCGCACCCCGAAGGCTCGGGCGCATTCCGCAGCATGCAGATGGCGCTGCGCAAGGCCGGGCTCGATCCGTCGGACATCGATTACATCAACGCGCACGGCACCTCGACGCCGATGGGTGACGAACTCGAACTCGGCGCCGTCCGCCGGTTGTTCGGGAGCGCCATCGAAACCGTGTCGATGTCATCGACCAAGTCCGCCATCGGCCATTTGCTCGGCGGTGCCGGTGCTGTCGAAAGCATCTTCTGCCTGCTGGCACTCCGCGACCAGGTCGCACCGCCGACGCTCAACCTCGACAACCCGTCGGACGGTTGCATCGGTGTCGATCTCGTCCCGCACGTCGCCAAAACGCGCAAGATCAAGGCCGTGCTCAACAACAGCTTCGGCTTCGGCGGCACCAACGCGACGCTGGTGATGCGCGCGGTCTAGTGGCCGCGCCCGGGACACCGCAGCGGGGTTCCCCCGCCAAACCCAAGCGCTCGCCACTGGCAGGGTTGGCGCTGCTTGCGGCGTTGCTGCTGGTCATCGCTGCCGGCTTCGTGGCGCAACGTTGGGCCGCGCGGCCGCCGGCGGGTGCGCCGCTGGTGATGGTCGAGGTGCCGGCGGGCGCGAGTTTGCGGCAGGCGGCGGCTCAGCTTGAAACTGCCGGGCTGGTCGAGCAACCCGCATTGTTCGTGGCGATGGCGCGGGCGTTTGGCGGTGGCCGCGACGTGCAGGCCGGCAGCTACGCGATCCCCAAGGGACTGGGTTACGGTGGCATTCTGACGATGCTGCAATCGGGCCGTGTGGCGACGACGCGCGTGACGATTCCCGAAGGCTGGCCGTCGGTGATGGTCGCCGAACGGTTGCGCAAGAATGAAGAGCTGACTGGCGATATCGCGGTGCCTGCCGAGGGCTCGGTGCTGCCCGATACCTATGCCTTCGCCAAAGGCAGTCCGCGCGCCGATGCGGTCACGACGATGCAGGCGGCAATGAAGCGCACGCTTGCCGAACTATGGCCAAAGCGCACCGCATTGAGCGTCGTCAAAACGCCCGAGGAAGCGGTGATTCTGGCGTCGATCGTCGAAAAGGAAACCGGCAAGGCCAGCGAGCGCCGGATGATCGCCGGCGTCTATTCGAACCGTCTGCGGATCGGCATGAAGTTGGATGCCGACCCGACGGTCATCTATCCGATCACGCAGGGCAAGCCGCTCGGCCGCCGCATCAAGCGCTCCGAACTGAATGCCGACAACGGCTACAACACCTATGCGCGCGCCGGGCTGCCCAAGGGACCGATTGCCAATCCGGGGCGCGACTCGATTGCCGCAGTGCTCGATCCCGAACCGACCAAGGCGCTATATTTCGTCGCCGATGGCAGCGGCGGCCATGTGTTTGCGACCACGCTCGCCGAACACAACGCCAATGTCGCCAAATGGTATGCGCTGCGCCGGTCGCGGGGTGAAATGTGAGCGCCACCGGTCTGCTCGTGCGCGTCGGTGCGGTCGCGGCGCTGGTGTGGCTGACGGGCTTCGTTTTGTTCACCGCGACGCTGCCCGAAGCGACACCGCTGGCGGTCGCGACCGATGCCGTGGTGGTGCTGACCGGCGGCCCGGGCCGGTTGGCGCGTGGCGTTGCCGTCATGCAGGCGGGCTCGGCCAGGCGCATGCTGGTGTCGGGTGTGGGGGAGGCGGTGACTCGCGCCGAACTCGCCGCGACGCTCGATGCCGGCATCGATGGCCGCAGCCTTGATGCAGCAGCGCGCCTGGCCAACCGCCGGCTGCTCGCGGCCCAAGTCGACCTCGGCTACAGCGCCGTCGATACGCGGTCGAACGCCGCAGAGACCACCGACTGGATGGCGGCCAACAATTTCAAGTCGTTGCGGCTGGTGACCAGCGCCTGGCACATGCGCCGCGCCGAACTCGAACTGCGCGCGCAACTGCCCGCCGACATCGCCATCATCACCGATGCGGTGCCCAACGAGCCGGCTGCCGCGCGCGTCGCGCGCGAGTATAACAAGCTCTTGTTGCGCTGGGTCGTGCTCAAACTGGGAATTGCCCGATGAACTGGCTGCGGTCACTGCTGTTCACCGTCATCTTCTACATCGGCTCGGTGCCGACGGTGCTGGCGGCTGCCGCCGGCGCGCTGATTTCGCCTGCTGCGCTGGTCTGGGGCTCGAAATTCTGGTCGCGCTGGTTTTACTGGTGCGCGACCAACCTGATGGGCATCAAGCTGGTCGTCGAGGGCGAGGTGCCGCAGAACGGCGTCATCGTCGCGATGAAGCACCAGGCCGGGTTCGAAGCGATCCTGACCTTGTGGCTGTTCGACAATCCGGCGGTGGTGATGAAGGCCGAACTCCACAAAATCCCGTTCTGGGGCTTTGTCGCGGCCAAGCACGGCACCATCCCCGTCGACCGTGCGGGCTCGGCATCGGCGTTGCGCGCGATGATGGCGGCGGCGCGCAGTGCGCTGGCGCAAGACCGGCCGATCGTCATTTTCCCCGAAGGCACGCGCACCGCGGTCGGTGACCAGCCCAAGATGCAATCAGGGTTCGCCGGGCTCTACAAGATGCTCAAGGTACCGGTCGTGCCGGTGGCGCTCGATTCGGGCAAATGCTGGCCCAAGGGGCTGGTCAAGCACCCCGGCACGATCACCATCCGCTTCCTGCCCGCCATCGCACCGGGGCTGAAGCGCGAGGATATCGAGGCGCAGGTCCACACCGCGATCAACCAGCTCAACTGATGAGTGCTCCAGCAAAGCGCCGTTTCTCGCTGTGGCTGACGCTGGTGCCGCTGGTGCTCGGCATCGGCGCCTATTGGCTGACCTGGAGCGGCTTCCGCGACCGCCTCGCCGATGACATTCGCGCCGTGATGCCCGCCGCGACGACCGAAATCAGCGGCTTCCCCTACCGGCTTGAGGACGAAATCAAGGCGCCGGCGCTGCGCCACGACAGCCCCGGCCTGCGCGCCAGCGCCAGTGCCGAAGTGGCGGTGCTCAACCGCGGCCCGTGGCAGCCCGACCTGACGGTGCTGGCGTTAAAGCAACCGCGCTTTGCCGTCGCGGTGCCGCCGCTCGCCGGCGCCAGCATCGCGCTGTCGGCGCCGCTTGGCAGTGCCAGCTTGCGGCTCGACGGGAAGCGATTGGCGCGGCTGTCGACACACTTCGACAATCCGACGCTCACCATCGGCCTGCTGCCGGTGCCGTTGACCGCCGACAGTTTCGAACTCCACCTTCGCGAGATGGCGCCCGCAAAAGCCGAAGGAGCTGCGCCAACCGCCGCTCCCGTCGCGCAATTCGTGCTCAAGGGCGCGGGCGCCAAACTCGGCGGCGGCGACCCGCTGACGCTAAGCGCCGATTTCAACGCCACCGGCAGCGCGCTGGTGCGCAGCTATACCGGCTGGGCGCAGCGCGGCACCATCGAACTGACCGCGCTGACGCTGACCGACGCCACCGGCGAGGTGCTGACCGCCAGCGGCAGCGCCGTCCCGCAGGGCGGACGGCTGGCGATTGCCGGCACGGTCACAACCGTCTGCCCGCACATGCTGCGCGCCGCATTCGCCGGCACCCCCGCGCCGCCCGAAAAGCGCCTGCGCGTCGCGGTAAGGATGCCGGTGACGGTGCAGGGCGGCGTGGTGACGCTGGGTGAACCCCCGGTGGGATGGGCGACACGCCCGGTGCGCGGCCAGCTGTCACCATGCCCGGTGTTGCGGCGCTAGTTCGGCACGCGCCGCCACCTTGATCCTCCCCTGCAAGGGGAGGGGGACCATGCTCTTCGCATGGTGGAGGGGTGGTGCCGGTAGTCGCAGGAAAGACCTTCGAAGGCGCGTTCTGCCCCTCCACCGCCAAGCGGCGGTCCCCCTCCCCGAAGGCGGGGAGGATCAAGAGGGTGCGCTTGCGCTGCGCTTCAGCTCCCGTGCGGGCGGCCGAAGTCGTCGGCGTCGGTGTCCTGCCCCGCATCGATGATGGTGCGCCGCACCGCGCGGGTGCGGGTGAACAGCGCCTCGAGAAATTCGCCGTCGCCCCAGCGGATGGCGCGTTGCAGCGCGGTCAGATCCTCGCTGAAACGTTGCAGCACGTCGAGCACCGCGTCCTTGTTGGTCAGGAACACGTCGCGCCACATCACCGGATCGCTCGCCGCGATGCGGGTGAAATCGCGGAAACCGCCGGCGGAATATTTGATGACTTCGGAGCGCGTCACGCCCTCGAGATCCGACGCGGTGCCGACGATCGAATAGGCGATCAGATGCGGCAAATGGCTGGTCACCGCGAGCACCATGTCGTGGTGCGCCGGCGTCATGATTTCGACATTGGCGCCGAGCCGCGACCAGAAGGCATCGACACGCGCGACGGCGGCCGCATCGGCATCCGGCCCCGGCGTCAGGATGCACCAGCGATTGGCGAACAGCGTCGCAAAGCCCGCGTCCGGGCCGGACTTTTCGGTACCCGCCACCGGATGCGCCGGCACCAGCGCGACACCCTTGGGCAGCACCGCGCCCAAATCGCTCAGCACCTGGCCCTTGACCGAGCCGACGTCGGAAACGACCGCGCCGGGGCTCAAGTCCGCTGCGAAACTTTCGGCAATCGCCCGCATCGCCCGCACCGGCACGCACAGCACCACCAGGTCGGCGTCAACCACCGCCGCGCCCGCCGTGTCGGTGACATCATCCGCCAGATCGAGCGCCAGCACACGCGCGCGCACATCGGCGTCGGCGTCATGCACCGTCAGGCGCACCGTCGGCATCAGCGCCCGCACCGCGCGCGCCAGCGACGAGCCGATCAGCCCCATGCCGATGATGGCGACGCGTTCGAAGGGCAGCACCTACGCTGCGCCCTCGACATAGGCGCGCAGCGCGGCGGCAACACCGCGCGTTTCGGCTTCGGTGCCGATCGAAATGCGCAGGCAGCGCCCCAGCCCCTGCCCCGGCAGCCAGCGCACCAGATAGCCTGCCGCCATCAACGCCGTGTTGGCACCCTCGGCAGTCACCGGCCCGCTTTCAGGGAACTCGATCATGATGAAATTGCCCGCCGACGGAATCGCGCGCAAGCCAGCATTGCCCATGCTCGCCACTTCGCCCGCCAGCCATGTCCGCCACTGCGCATTGTGGCTGCGGCACTTGGCGATCCAGTCCTGGTCGGCAATCGCGGCCAGCGCGCCCGCACCGCCGGCGCTCGGCACGTTGAACGGGCCGCGGATGCGGTTGACCGCGTCGATGATGCCCGGCGCGCCATAGCCCCAGCCGATGCGTTCGGCAGCCAGCCCGTAAATCTTCGAAAATGTCCGCGTCACGATGACATTGTCATGGTCGCGCGCCAGTTCGAAGCCCGTCTCGTATGCCGGGTCGTCAATATATTCGGCGTAGGCCGCGTCATAGACGAACACGATGTCGCTGCGCAGCCCGGCGTGCAGGCGCCGCACTTCGGCGCCCGAAATCAGCGTGCCGGTCGGGTTGTTGGGGTTGGCGAGATAGACGATGCGCGTGCGCTCCGTGACGGCGGCAAGCAGCGCATCGACATCGGCGGCATAGTCGCTGTCAGCCGCTTCGACCGGCGTCGCCCCGGCACGGCGCGCGGCAATCGGATAGACCATGAAGCTGTTACGCGCGAACAGCACCTCATCGCCGACGCTGGCATAGGCGAGCGCCAGCAACTGCAAAATCTCGTCCGACCCTGTGCCGCAGACAATGCGGTCGGCTTCCAACCCGTGCAGGTCGGCAATCGCCTCGCGCAGCGCCACCGAGGCGCCGTCGGGGTAGCGATGCGCCTGGCCGGCAATCGCGCCCATCGCGGCAATCGCCTTCGGACTCGGCCCGAGCGGGTTCTCGTTCGACGACAATTTGACGGGCTCGGCGATACCGTCGAGCTTCGACTTGCCGGGTGTATAGGCGTGAATCGCGTCGATCCACGGCTTCATCTTCGGGGTGCTGGTCATGGCCGCGGCTTTTGCCGCGTTGCGGCGGCGCTGGCAAGCGCTGGCGCATGTCGGCTGCTACGCTATGGAGGGCGCGAAAAGAGCCTCCGGCGGGCAGGCGTGACGCCTGCACCCATAAATTTCCTTTCGTCATCCCGGCGAAAGCCGGGACCCAGTCGGTTAGACCTGCACTTGCATCACCGACTGGGTCCCGGCTTTCGCCGGGATGACGATCAATCTAGAACAATGGGTGCAGGGGTCACCCCTGCCCGCCGGAGGCCCTTCCCGTCCCCTACTCGGCCGCCATCGCCAGTTCAGCCGACTGCGGCCCGCGGATCACGCGGCCCGGCCGCGCGGCCTGCACCACGCCGTTGCGGAAGGTGACTTCGCCCGACTTGACCGTCACGACATAACCTTCGGCCTTTTGCAGCAGGCGCTTGCCGCCGGCCGGCAGGTCGAACGCCAGCCACGGCTTGCCGAGCTTGATGCGGTCCATGTCGATGACGTTTACGTCGGCGAGATAGCCCGGTGCGAGCAGCCCGCGGTCTGCCAGGCCGTAGAGCAACGCGGTGTCGCGGCACTGGCGCCGAATCGCGTTTTCCAGCGTGATGCGGCCCTGTTTGCGGTCGCGCACCCAATATTCGAGCATAAACGTCGGCGAGGCAGCGTCGCAGATCGTGCCGCAATGCGCGCCGCCGTCGGACAGCGAGTTGACGCAATCGTCGCTGTTCTGCAGCGATTCGAGGAAGTTCAGATTGCCGTCGGCGTAGTTGAGGACCGGGAAATAGATGAACCCCGCGCCGTCGTTGCGCATCAGCAAATCATAGGCATATTCGGCGCCCGAGACGCCCTTGGCGGCGGCGCGCGCCATGATCGATTCGGCTTGCGTCGGCTCATAGTTGAAGCCTTCGTCCATTTCATACTGGGTGAACCAGCCGCCGGTGACGATCTGCAGCAGCGGCAGCACGTCGGTTTCGGGATAGACCGACTCCTCGGCAATCATCCGCGCCCGGAACGCCGGATCCTGCAACTTGGCGTATTGCGCGTCCCACGGCAGCTCGGCGATTTCGGCCCAGGCGGGCTTGAGGCGGAACGGGTGGACGGTGCCGCGCCACGCCATGACGATGCCGTTACCGCGCAGCGCGATCTGCGCGACGATGTTGGCGCCCTTGGCATTTTGCGCGCGCATTTCGGAAATCTGCTCGTCGAGCGGCAGTTCCTTGGCGATCGACTGCAGCGCCGCAAAGGTGACGGGCATGCCGGTTTCACGGCTGAGCTCGCCCATCCATTCGAACTCGTTCCATTCGCGCTTGAGGTCGCTCGCCATTTCGAACACGCCGTGACCGGCGCGGCCCATGGCGCGGCCGATGCCGAGCAGTTCTTCCTTGGTCGCGGTAGTGCCGGGCACCAGCACGCCGTCGATCGACTTGTGCAGAATGGTGCGCGACGTCGAGAAGCCCAGCGCACCGGCGCGCAGGCCTTCCTCGACGATCTTCGACATTTGCGCGATGTCGGTTTCGGTCGGTGCCTCGTTGTTGGCGCCGCGTTCGCCCATCACATAGGCGCGCACCGCGCCGTGCGGGACGTGGGTGCCGACATCGACGGTGCGCGGCAACTTTTCGAGCGCGTCCATGTATTGCGGGAAGGTCTCCCAGTCCCAGGTCATGCCTTCGGCGAGCGCGGTGCCCGGGATATCCTCGACGCCTTCCATCAGCCCGATCAGCCAATCATGCTTGTCGGGCTTGGCGGGCGCAAAGCCGACGCCGCAATTGCCCATGACGACGGTGGTGACACCGTGCCACGATGAAGGGCCCATTTCGGAATCCCAGGTCGCCTGGCCGTCATAATGCGTGTGGATGTCGACAAAGCCCGGCGTGACGATCTTGCCGGTGGCGTCGATTTCCTCGCGGCCTTTGGCGGTTACCGTGCCGACGAGGCTGATGCGGTTGCCGTCGATGGCGACATCGCCAGTGTAGGGCTTGCCGCCGCTGCCATCGACAATCGTGCCGGCGCGAATGACCAGATCATGCATTTCGACTCTCCCAAGATTTCGATTATTTCCGCCAGCGTATCACAGATTGACGTTTGCGGAAGGGCAAAGCCCGTCCACTGTCGCACCACTTCTCAACCCGCCTCCCCAGCGCAAGCTGGGGCCCATCCTGTCCACCCGCGCGCCGTTTGCAGCGATGGACCCCAGCTTTCGCTGGGGAGGCGGAGGAACTGGAATGGTCGCCAGTCTTGCACTCGTCGGTCGCAGCCCGTAACCGCTTGGGCGATGAACGCACATGACCAACGCTTCGGGCTCGACCGGCGGGTGACGCTGGCGGTGCCGCTTGCGCTCGATTCCGGCGCGGCGCTGGCAAGCGTCGAAATCGCCTATGAAAGCTACGGCCAGCTCAAGGCCGATGCGTCGAACGCTATCCTGATCTGCCACGCGCTGACCGGCGACCAGCATGTCGCGGCGAACCACCCGCGCACCGGCAAGCCGGGCTGGTGGACGCGTCTCGTCGGCGAAGGCAAGCCCATCGACCCCGCCCGCCACTTCATCGTCTGCGCCAATGTGCTTGGCGGCTGCATGGGCAGCACCGGACCGGGCAGCAGCGATCCCGCGACTGGCAAGCCTTACGCGATGGCATTCCCGGTCATTACCATCCGCGACATGGTGCGCGCCCAAGCCGCGTTGCTCGATCACTTGGGCGTCGGCACATTGCTGGCGGTCGTCGGCGGCTCGATGGGCGGCATGCAGGCGCTCGAATGGGCCGCGACCTATCCGGCGCGGGTGCGCTCGGTTGTCGGCATTGCGACCGCGGCGCGCCATTCGGCGCAGAACATCGCCTTCCACGAAGTCGGGCGCCAGGCGATCATGGCCGACCCCAACTGGGCGGGCGGCAACTATTACGGCGTCGGCGCCCCGACGGCGGGGCTGGCGGTGGCGCGCATGGCGGCGCACATCACCTATCTGTCGGAAGAAGGCCTGACCGCCAAGTTCGGCCGCCGGCTGCAGTCGCGCGACGCGCTGAGTTTCGGTTTCGACGCCGACTTCCAAGTTGAATCCTATCTGCGCCACCAGGGCCTGAGTTTCGTCGAACGCTTCGACGCCAACTCCTACCTCTACATCACCCGCGCCATGGACTATTTCGACATGGCCGAAGCACACGGCGGCCGGCTGGCGAACGCCTTCACCAACACCGCAACACGCTTCGCCTTGGTGTCGTTCACCAGCGACTGGCTGTATCCGACGAGCGAATCGCGGCGCATCGTCCGCGCGCTCAACGCCGCCAACGCGCATGTCAGCTTCGTCGAGCTTGAAAGCCCGCACGGCCATGACGCGTTCCTGCTCGATGCGCCCGAAATGAACCGCGTCGTCGATGGCTTCCTGCGCGCGGTAGAAAACGAAGGCGCAACCGCATGAGCCTGCGCCCCGACCTTGCGGCGATTGCCGCCGTCGTGCCGCAGGGCGCGCGCGTGCTCGACATCGGCTGCGGTGACGGTGCGCTGCTTTCCGAACTGCGCGCCACCGCGGCGATCGACGGCCGCGGCATCGAACTCGATGCGGCGGACGTCGCGAGCGCCGTCGGGCGCGGGCTGTCGGTCGTGCAGGGCGATGCCGACACCGACCTTGTCGACTACCCCGCCGACGGCTTTGACGTCGTCATCCTGTCGAACACACTGCAGGCGATGCGCGCGCCCGCCGCGGTGCTCGGCGAAATGCTGCGCATCGGCCGGCGCGCGGTGGTCAGCTTCCCCAATTTCGGCCATTGGCGCGTGCGGCTGGCGCTGCTGTTTGGTGGCCGCATGCCGGTGACGCGGACTCTGCCGGTGTCGTGGCACGAAACCCCCAACATCCACCTGTGCACGATCGACGACTTCCGCGCGACCGTCGCCGCACACGGCTTCGTCATCGAAAGCGCGGCGTTCCTGTCGGGTGGCCAGCAGCGCGGCGGCGTGTTCGCCAACCTGCTCGCCGAGCAGGCGGTGTTCGTGCTGCGCCGCGCCTAACCGTTCGGCGTCACCACCGCGCGCCCGGCGATCTGGCCGTGGTGCAGCTTGTCGTACGCCGCCACCGCCTGATCGAGGCTGAAGCGCTGCGTCGTCAGCTTGATCTTGCCGGCCTGCGTCAGTGCCACAACTTCGGCGAGCTCACCGGCGCTGCCCCAGTACGGCGAGCACACCGAACATTCGTGCGGCACGGTGTAGAAATTGACCGGCAACACCCCGCCCGCCAGCCCG
>CALMPZ010000272.1 GCA_937871645.1 uncultured Polymorphobacter sp. | reverse complement strand
CCGTCGGCGGGTGTCGGTATGGTCACCGCGATCGTGTCGGCGATGACCGGCATCGCGGTCCGCAAGGATGTCGCGATGACCGGCGAAGTGACGCTGCGTGGACGTGTGCTGCCGATCGGCGGGCTCAAGGAGAAGTTGCTCGCGGCGCTGCGCGGGGGCATCACCACCGTGCTCATCCCGGCCGAAAACGAGAAGGACCTCGCGGACATCCCGGCGAACGTCACGCAGGGCATGCGCATCATTCCCGTCGCGCATGTCGATCAGGTGCTGGCGGAGGCGCTCGTCGCACCGCTGGTGCCGATCGTCTGGAGCGAAGCCGATGAACTGGCGGCGCGTCCCGATGCGGGGGCGGCGGCGGAGCTGCGTCACTAGTCGCCAACCGAAACGTCGAAACTGAATTGCGCCGGGCGTTGTCACTGACAGCCTCGGCGCTTTTCTTTTGTTTCGGCGCTGCTATGATTTTGCGCAGGGTTCAGTTGCCACGCCATTCAAATTCAGGGTGAGATTTCGATGAACAAGCAGGACCTGATCGGCAAGGTCGCGGAAGCGGCCGGCCTGACCCGCGCCGACAGTGCCAAGGCCGTCGAAGCCTTGCTCGACGCGATCACCGCGGCTTTGCAGGCCGGCGACGATCTTCGGCTGGTCGGTTTCGGCAGCTTCGAAGTCACCCAGCGCAAGGCCTCGACGGGGCGCAACCCGCGCACCGGCGCGCCGATGGCGATCAAGGCCAGCAGCGTCCCGAAGTTCAAGGCGGGCAAAGCCCTCAAGGACGCTGTCAACTAAAGCGTGGGCAACTAAAGCCGGGGCAACTAAAGCCTGGGCAACAAAAACCTAGGCAACTAACGCCCGGGCAATTGGCGCACGGGACTGGACATGGAAACGCGGCTGGCCTAAGTCACCGCTTCCCGTTTCGACCAGCGGTCAACAGGGGCGCGTAGCTCAGCGGTAGAGCACTGCCTTCACACGGCAGGGGTCACAGGTTCAAACCCTGTCGCGCCCACCATTTCAACCATGGCTATCAAACGCACCGGCATCAACCTGGCCGACTGGCGTGTTTCAGCGGCGTTGGCCGGGACGGAGATGTACGTGTTCGCGCATTTGTGCGACAGACAATCCGCGGCTGGCTTGGTAGCGTTCTCCATGAAACAATTCCCCGGCTTTGGCGGTTTGCAGCCGTGGCTCGATAGTCCGGACAAGATGCTGGCGATGGCGCGCGACCAGGCGCAGGCGCTCGATGCCCGGCTCGCACCACCCGCTGATGCCCGCGCGACACCGTTGTTTCAGGCGGAAAGCGTTAGCGCTGCAGTCTATAGCGTCGATGGCGAATGCCTCGCGCAGACCGCAGCGTTCCGCAGCACCGATGCCCGGCGCCATGTCGACGCCGAGCTGGTGCGCACCGCCGCAATTGCCCAGTCGCCGCGGCTCGCCGTTTTCACCGTGCCCAACGGGACCAGTAGTGGCCATCCGGCCATCATTGTTTGCGCGCCGCTTGCCCAGACTTCGGGCTGGCAGTTGCCGGATACATTGGCCGCCTCGATCGCCGCCAATCCGACTGCGTTGGCGGTGGTTACCAGCCTCGGCAGCATCAGCCCCCCTTCGCTCGAACATGCCTGCGCCGCCTTTGGCCTGTCGGGCCTCGAAACGCGCGTGACCATCGCGATGGTGCACTGCGGTGCGATCCGCGAAAGTGCGCGCCAGCTCGGTATTTCGTATCAGACGGCGCGCGGCGCGATTGCCGGCGCGATGAAGCGTGCGGGGGTCAACCGGCTGCCGGCATTGGTCACCAGGCTCGGCGCCACGTGTTTCGGGGTGCTGCCCGATGGTGATGGCGACCAGACGCTGCTCGCGAATATCTGGTCGATCACGCCGCGTCAGGCCGCGCTTGGCGCGCTGGTCGCGGACGGATTGTCGCGCGCTGAAGCCGCGGGCGTGCTCGGCATTTCGGAGGCGGTTGCCAAAAAGGAAATCGACCGTCTCTACCAGACGCTGGGCGTCGAAAGTGCCGCGGCATTGGCGCGTGTGCTGGCCGAAACCAGTGCGATGCAATGGGTCATGCGCGCCACCAATGGTTCGATCGGCTATGTCGAAAGCCAGCGCGAGCCGCTGCGTTTCGCGCTCAGGCCCGACGGATCGCGCATAGCCTGGAGTGATTACGGGCCGGCAGGTGGGCGCCCGGTGCTCGTCGTGCACAGCAGCATGACAACCAGATTCGTGTCGCGCCGCCTGTTGCGCGCACTGCACGGCCGCGGCTATCGCCCGATTGCCATCGATCGGCCCGGATTTGGCTTGTCGGATCCGCTGGCCGGGAGGGTTGCCGGCGCGCACGATCCGTTCGCGGCCGCAGTCGATGATGTCGCCATTGTCGCGCGTCAGGCGCGGATTGTCCGCTTCGACGTCGTATCGCGTGGCGCGGCGCATCATGTGCTGGCGCTGGGGCGCGACAGGCCCGACCTCATCGGGCGCGTCGTCATCGTCAATCCCGATCCCGACTCGCAGTCGGACCCGCGCCGCACCGGCCCGCTCGGCGCGGTGAAGGAAGCCTATGTGCGACGTCCTGCGCTGGTTCGCCTGATGGCACGGCTGCTCATCAGCCAATTGACCGGCGACAGGCCCTATCGGCTGGTGCCACGCACGCTGGAAGGCAGCCCGCCCGACGAAATCGCCATCGCTGAAGCCGATATTCTCGAGGATTATGTGCGCGCGCTGCGCCCGTTCGCGACCGGCCGGTACGAAGGCTATGTCAACGAGCAGATGGCGCATGCCACGATGAACCGGGCTGTGCCATTGCCGGGTACGCACCGCTGGCAGCTGCTGGTCGGCAGTCATGATGCGCTCTATGACCCTGATTTCGTCATGCAATATTGGCGCGAGGTGTTGCCCGACGCCGGCTGCACCAAGGTGGAAAATGCCGGCCGGCTGTTGGCCATGAGCCATGCCGGGCTGGTCGCCGACACGCTCGCCGACATCTGAGGCGAACAACACCCTGCAATCGGGGATGGGCGCGCGCCTTGCACCGCGCGAAGGTGGAAGCGTCGCAGCCACTGCCGCTGCATCGACAGGGGAAAACGCCATGCATTCCAATCGCTTTCGCGCCGTCGGCGTGTTTGTCACGCTCGGCATTGCGCTCGGTGCCGGCACCGCAGTCCAGGCCCAGCAAATCCTGACGGCGGTCGAATCGCGGTTACCCGGCCCCGGGGTCGAACCCAGGGACGCGCTGTCGAGCACTGTCGCGGGCGTGCAGATCGGCACGACTTTCGGCGCTGTCGATACACGCGCGCTGACCGACTACGGCGTCAACCGGATCTATGCGCAGGGCAACGCCAGTTACCGCCAATATGCGACGTCGAACTGGCTCGACACCTACAGCGTCGGCGGCGCCGCGGGCACGACCGTGACGGTCAGCTTCAGCTTTGCCATCGACGGCGATGTCAACGTTTTCGATCCGTTCGACGGCGTCAATTCGCGCGCCGACGTCAACTTCAGCGTCTATGCGCTGCGCGGCAACGGCTGGTCGCTTGGCGGCCGCGACGCGGCTGCAGTCAATCCGCTGGTGACCCCCATTGGTCGCAGCCTCGACAATTATACCGACTTGCTGTTGGTGCAGACCAGCGCCGGATCAATCGTGCAGCTTGAGCCCGGACAATTTTCGGGCCTCTACGGCTATGCCAACAACGCCGGCGACCCCGGTGCTGCCACCGGGCGCGCGACTTATGACAAGGCGACCGACATCTACACGCTTGAGCAGCAGATCGGTGCGGTCAACCGCATTGTCGAATTCGGCAAAACCACTTTCAGGGTCACCACCAACGGTGTTCCCGGCGGCCTGCTACCCTATAGCCTCGTGCCGGCGCTGCAGACGACACGAACCAATTTCGAAAAAAATTATGCCATCCTCGATGTTGCAAGGCTCTGCCCCAATGTGTTCAATTACTGCACCGCAGGACAATATCCGGGCAGCAATCTGTCGGTTTCGTTCGATATCGCAGCGGGATCGACGTTCACGCTGATGTCGTCGCTGCACGCCAACGACCTGTATGTCGGTACCATCGACTTCTTTCACACCGCGAAGGTGTCGGGCGTGTCGGTTTCGGCCGGCGGTACATTGACCAGCGACAGCGGCACGCTGACGGCGCTTCCCGACGGCAGCTATGGTTATCCGGCGGCTTTGGCGCCGGTGCCCGAACCCGCCGCTTGGTCGATGCTGATTGCCGGCTTCGCGTTGGTCGGTTCCAAGCTGCGCCGCCGCCGTCAGCGCGGCTTACCTGTCATCGCAATGTGATGCCCGGAAACTGCAGCGCTAGCGTTCGGAGACTTTGATGGTCGCTGCGTGCGCATCGGGGAGCCTGTCCTGAAAGGCATTGCCGATCAGCCCGACCGAAATGCCGATGACGAAGATGTTGAACACGAACGCCAGCATGCCGTGGAACATCGCGATGCGGCGGATGCGGCGGCTGGTGATGATGACGTCGGACACCGAAAAGATGATCGCCAGCGTGAAGGTGAAATAGGCGAAGTCCCAGGCGTCGGGTTCGGGATCATTGCCGGGAAATACCAGCCCGCGATGGTCCTTATGGTCATACTGCGAATAATAGATTTGCGCATAATGCAGCAGGAACAGCGTGTTGGCGAAAATCCACGCCAGCACGAGCGTGCCGGCGCTGAGCAGGATTGTAATCGACTGGCTGTCCTCAAGCTCGCTGAGCAGCGCCACCATGACGATCGCGATGACGACGCCGCCGATCATCAGCAGCCCGTGATGGTCGCCGCCGCTGAGTTTGGCGCGCGCGCGCAGATCGGCAACGCTGAACGCCACGAACAGCGGCAGCATCCGCAGCAGGAACAGGAACGCCGCGATATCGAAGCCGATGAGCAGCGCGCGCCCGGTGGTGGTCTGGCCGTTGATCAGCCGGGTGCTGGCGGCGGCGATGACGAACACCACCAGAAAGAAATTGAAGTTGAGATGGCGGCGTAGCCAGCTCATCCGCGGCGGTCCCTGCTGCTGCCGGCGAGCAAGGCCCAGCCCGTCAGCGCCGACATGAACGAGCCGGCGAGAATGCCGATCTTGGCAATCTCGTTTTCCGCCGAGCCCTGGCCGAACGCCAGCGCCGCGATGAACAGGCTCATCGTGAAGCCGATGCCGCACAGGATGGCGACGCCGTAGATCTGCCGCCACGTGGCATCGACGGGCATGTCGGCATAGTCGAGCTTGACCATCACCCAGATCGCCCCAAACACGCCGAGCTGCTTGCCGAGGAACAGCCCGAGCGCGACGCCGACCGGCACACCGCCCAGCGCGGTGCTGGGCGCAATGTCGAGCAGCGACACGCCGGCATTGGCGAAACCGAAGATCGGCACGATGGCGAACGCGACGATCGGCGCCAGCGCGTGTTCGAGCTTGTGCAACGGCGAATGGCCGTCGGCACCGTGGTGCGCGCCGGTACGCAGCGGAATGGTCAACGCCACCGCGACTCCGGCCAGCGTCGCATGGACGCCCGACAGCAGGGTCTCGTACCAGACGAAAACGCCGATGATCAGATAGGGGGCAAGCGCGGTGACCTTGAAGCGGTTGAGCCCGACGAGTACCAGCAGGCCCGCACACGCCAGTCCGAGATCGAGGAAGTCGAGCTTCGCGGTATAGGCGACGGCGATGATGATGATCGCGCCGAGATCGTCGATGATGGCAATCGCGGTGAGCAATATCTTGAGCGAGCCGGGCACGCGGCTGCCGAGCAGCGCCAGCACGCCGAGCGCAAACGCGATATCGGTCGCCGCCGGAATCGCCCAGCCGTCGCGGTGCGCCGGATCCTGATAGTTGAACGCGAGGTAGATCAGCGCCGGTACCGCCATACCGGCAATCGCTGCCGCGCCGGGCAGGATGCGCCGTGCGTTGGTGGCGAGTTCGCCGTCGATGAGTTCGCGTTTGACCTCGAGCCCGATGAGCAGGAAGAACACCGCCATCAACCCGTCGTTGACCCAGTGCAGCAGGCTGTGGCCGGCGAATTCGATGTGCAGCGTGTGCGCGTAGAAACCCGACAGTGGCGAGTTGGCGACGATCAGCGCCGCCGCCGCCGCCGCCATCAGGATATAGCCGCCCGCCGCCTCGGTCGCGAGGAACTGGCGCAGCGTCGAGGCAGGGCGCCAGCGCGGGGCGGCGTTGGTCATCCGGCGCGGTCGCCGTAGTTGGTCGCCACCCAGTCGCGGTAGCTGCCATCGAGAATCGCCTGCCACCACGGTTCGTTGTCGATGTACCAGCGCAAGGTCGCGGCAAAGCCGGTGGCAAAATCGCGTGCGGGCACATAGCCGAGTTCGTCGCGGATCTTGCGTTCGTCAATGGCGTAGCGGCGGTCATGGCCGGGGCGGTCCTTGACCCAGGTCTTCAGGCTGTCGGTGGGCTTACCTTGGGCTGCGGGCGCGTTCGGGTAGCGCGCCTTGAGCGACGCATCGCCGGCAAATGCCGCATCGACCGCCGCGCACAGCGTGTCGATAACGGTCAGGTTGGCGAGTTCTTCGCCGCCGCCGATGCAATAGGTTTCACCGACGCGGCCTTTTTGAATGACCAGCTCGATGCCGCGGCAATGGTCTTCGACATGCAGCCAGTCGCGCACGTTCATGCCATCGCCGTAGATCGGCAGCGACCGGCCGTGCAGCGCGTTGATCAGGAACAGCGGGATCAGCTTTTCGGGGAATTGATACGGCCCGTAATTGTTCGAGCAGTTCGACGTCGTGACATCGAGCCCGTAGGTGTGGTGATAGGCGCGCACCAGATGGTCCGACGCGGCTTTGGAGGCCGAATAGGGCGAGTTGGGCGCGTAGGGGGTGATTTCGCTGAACGCCGGATCATCGGCGCCGAGGCTGCCATAGACTTCGTCGGTCGAGACATGGTGGAAGCGGTGCGGCTTGCGGGTTTCGCCGAGCCACACTGTCCGCGCCGCCTTGAGCAGGCTGTGCGTGCCGAGCACGTTGGTGTCGATAAACGCGTCGGGGCCGTGGATCGAGCGGTCGACATGGCTTTCGGCGGCAAAGTGCACCAGCGTGTCGATGTTTTGCTCGCGCAGCAGCGTTTCAACGGTGCCCTGGTCGCGGATATCGGCTTCGACAAAGCCAACAGCATTGGCCCCTGCGAGATTGGCGCGGTTGCCGGCATAGGTCAGCGCGTCGAGCACGGTGATGCTGTCGCCGGGGTGGCGGGCGCGCCAATAGTGGACGAAATTGGCACCGATGAAGCCGGCGCCGCCGGTCACGAGCAGATTAGCCACGGGCAAGTTCCTGCAGGCAGGCGCGCAGTTCGACGCGCCAATGGTTGGGAAGCCCGGTCAGCGCCCAGGTCGCGCTTTTGTCGAGCACTGAGTAGGCTGGGCGCTGCGCCGGGGTGGGGTAATCCGACGTGCGGATCGGCTTGACGGTCACCGGCGTGGTCAGCAGCCCGAGCGCCAGCGCTTCCTCATGGATCGCGACGGCGAAATCATACCATGACGCGACGCCGGCATCGGTGGCGTGGAAGGTGCCGGTGTGGCCGCCCTGCGCCAGCGTCCAGATGGTGCGCGCCAAGGTCGGCACATGCGTCGGCGTGCCGATCTGGTCGGCAACCACGCCGAGTTCGCTGCGTTCGCGCATCAGCCGCAGCATGGTGGCGACGAAGTTGGCGCCCTTGGCGGCATAGACCCACGCGGTGCGGACGATCAGCGGATTGCCGTGCAGGTCGCGCGCTGCCTCCTCGCCCTCGAGCTTGGTGCGGCCATAGACGCCGAGCGGGTTGGGCAGCGCATCGGGGGGGTAGGGCAGTTGCGCGGTGCCATCAAAAATGAAGTCGGTCGAGACATGGACGAAGCCCGCGCCGGCGTTGCGCGCCGCCGACGCCAGCAACCCGACGGCGTTGACGTTGACGCGCTGCGCGATGGCGGCTTCGGTTTCGGCCTTGTCGACGGCGGTATAGGCGGCGGCATTGATGACCAGCGCCGGTGCGGCGGCGGCCACGACGCGCGCCACGGCTTCGGGGTCGCAAATGTCGAAATCGACCTCGGGCGGCGCGATGACGGTGACGTTCGCTGGCGCGGTGGCCTGCAATGCACGCCCGAGCTGCCCGGCGCTACCGGCAATCAGAACCTTCATGCGAACACCTCCGCGTCAGCGAGCAATGGCGCGGCGGCATCCTTGCCCGACAGCAGTGGCGCGCCGTCGATCGGCCAGTCGATGCCGATGGCGGGGTCGTTCCACGCGATGCCACGGTCGTGCGCCGGCGCGTAGAGCGTCGTGCATTTGTACAGGAAATCGGCGCTGTCGCTGAGCACCGCAAAGCCGTGCGCGAAGCCCGGCGGCACCCACAGCATGCGCTTGTTGGCCTCCGACAGTTCATAGCCGACCCAGCGGCCGAAATGCGGGGAGGAGCGGCGGATATCGACGGCGACGTCGAACACCGCGCCGGCGGTGACGCGCACCAGTTTCCCCTGCGGTTCGACGATCTGATAGTGCAGCCCGCGCAACACGCCCTTGGCCGAGCGGCTGTGGTTGTCCTGCACGAAATTGAGGTCGAGCCCGGCGGCGGCAAACGCGGCGGCGTTCCAGCTTTCGAGGAAGAAGCCGCGGTCGTCGCCGAACACCTTGGGCTCGATCAGCTTGACGCCGGGCAGGGGGGTGTCGATGACGTTCATGTCACCGCGCCCATTTCGAGCTGGGTCAGCAGATATTCGCCGTAACCGCTCTTGCGCAGCGGCTCGGCAAGGCGGCGGAGCTGGGCGGCATCGATGAAGCCGCTGCGCCAGGCGATTTCCTCGGGGCAGCAGATCTTCAGGCCCTGGCGCTCCTCGACAATGCGGACATACAGCCCGGCATCGAGCAGCGAACCGTGCGTACCGGTATCGAGCCAGGCGTAACCGCGCCCCATCAGCTCGACATTGAGCTTGCCGGCTTCGAGGTAGATACGGTTGAGGTCGGTGATCTCAAGCTCGCCGCGCGCCGAGGGTTTGACGGAGCGCGCATAGTCGACGGCGTTGCCATCGTAGAAATACAGACCGGTGACAGCATAGTTCGACTTGGGGTGCGCCGGCTTTTCCTCGATCGTCGCGGCGCGGCCATTGGCATCGAACGATACGACGCCATAGGCTTGCGGGTCCTTGACGTAGTATCCGAACACCGTGGCGCCTTCGGTGCGCGCATCGGCGTCGCGCAGCAGGCCGGGGAAGCCATGGCCGTAGAAGATATTGTCGCCCAGGATCAGCACCGACGGGTCCTTGCCGATGAAGTCGGCGCCGATGTGATAGGCCTGCGCCAGCCCCTTGGGCTCGGGCTGTACAGCATAGGTCAGGCTGATGCCCCAGTCGCTGCCGTTGCCGAGCAGGTTGCGGAACGCTGTGGAATCCTCGGGCGTCGTGATGATCATCACTTCGCGCACCCCGGCGAGCATCAGCACCGACAGCGGGTAATAGATCATCGGCTTGTCATAGACCGGCATCAGCTGCTTGCTGACCGGCTTGGTCAGCGGATAGAGGCGCGTACCGGAGCCGCCAGCCAGAATAATACCGCGTCGCAAGATGCTCTCCTATGGCCGTGGCGATTGATATTGCTGATGTCCGATAGCCAAATCGACAGCAGGCGTCATCCCGCTTAGCGCTTGTCGGCTAAGATTCGCCTTACCGAACCGGCAAAGCTGCGGAGCTGTTCGGCGAAAGGTGCGAGCTTGGCGGCGGTTTCGACGCCGGTGCCGTCGGTGCGCGGCCTGGGCTGGAAGGTCGCGGTCAGCGCGGCGATGCGCGATGCGACGAGGCGCTTGCGGCGCGCCTGGTGCGGCTGCATCTTGATGATCTCGCCCACGTCGAGCGGAGTCGTGGCGATCGCGCCCGCCGCTTCAGCAGCAGCCAGCAGTGCCGCACCGCGTGGGGAACGCGCCATGATCAGGCTGCGGCCATCGGCTTCCTCGAAGGTCGGGTAGCCCGAATCGTCGCCGTACCAGGCGTCGGCAGCGGCAATGTCGGCGACGCCGCCGACCGCATCGGGGCAGATCTTGCAGCGATATTGCACTTCGCGGCTGAGGATTTCGCCCCAGCTCGCGGCATAGCTCATCCGCGTCGTGCGGCCATCGGCTTCGACGGCGGTGGCATAGCCCGGCCAGCCGTCACCGCGGTAGCGGAACGACGCCAGCTTGCCGGTGTTGGCGCCGAGCCGCTTGATGATGCGGTCGGTGCCGGCCTGCGACGGCGTGCCGGCACAGAAGAACGACAGCATGACGACAACCTGCGCGTCGATGCGCGGGTCGTGCCTTGCCCATTGGCGCAGCGCAGAGACATCGCAAGGCTTGCCGACGAACGCGAAGCGGCCACCGGCATCGAGTTCGGCGGCAATCGCGGCGAGCGGCGCGACCGGCGCATAGCGCGAGCCGGCCGCGCGCACGACATCGTCGCGGCCGATACTGCGCACGACATGCGTCAGCAGCGGCGCGTCCGGGTCCATCGCGACATGGACGACGCGGTCGATGGCGCCGGTGTTGAACAGGTGGATCAGCAGTCCAGACAGGACGCCGCCCGACGAGCCGGCATAGCGCACCTGGGCATCGGTCGAGTGGCCGGTGTGGATCGACTGGTACGGGCCCCAGAGCGCCGAGGTCGCAGGGGCCGGCTGCCACGGGGCGACGGTGGCGCCCGGACACGCGCTGGAAATCACGGCCTCTGCCGCCGGCGATACGCAGGCGGTTTCGACGGGGCGCAGGTAACCGAGCTTGCCGTCGCGCTGCATGGTGACGGCAGCGGGTGCGGCGGCGGCGCACAGGCCGCAGCCGACGCACAGCTGCCCGTCGACGACACGCTTGAGCGTCGGGGAGGTAAAGTTGCTCACCGGCGCGCTGCCGCAGCGGTAAAGCACCGCGTCAGTTCGGCGACATAGGTTTCCAAACCCGCTTCGACGATGGCCGAGCCGCGCGCGATGTCGGCGGCGAGTTCGGCGCGGCGTTCGTAGGCGTTCAGGACATAGGTAATCGCGGCGTCGGTGGTCAGCCCGCGCACCGGCACCATCCAGTCATAGCCGAGCCCGCCGAACAGCCCTTCGAACTTGCGGCTGTACGACACCGGCACGACCGGCACGCCGCTCGAATAGGCGGCGATGGTCGCGTGCATGCGTGCGCCGACGACGAAATCGAGGCCCGAAATGAACGACTTGGCTTCGGATGGCGAGGTGAACGGCGCGACTTTGGTGGCACCGGGGAACTCACGTGCCAATGCATCGACGGCAACGCCGTCATCATCGTTGGGCAGCGGCGAATTGACATGGCCGAACAGCATGACCTCGACATCGCCGCGCGCCAGCAACGCCGCGACCAGCCCGCGGGTTAGCGCCGCATAATCGACTTCGATGCCGAATTCGTTCTTGCCGGTGTAGCCGCCGCTGAACAGCAGCCCCGACACGTTGATGCCGATGCGTGGTTTGCCGGTAGATTTGGGCTGGCGTTCGAACGGCAGCGCGAACGCGACATCGACCGCCTGGAACGCTTTGGCGTGCGGTGCGAGTTTGGCGAGCGCCGCCATCGACAGGGGGTCGCGCGCGAACACCGCCTGAGCGCGCGTGCAGGCCCATGCGGCGGCGGCCGAGTGCGGTTGGCGCGAGAACGGCCCGATGGTTTGCGGGGACAGGATCATCGGCACACCGCGGGCAATTGCCATCGCCTTGGTCGCCATGATGTAAGCGAAGCGCTTGTCGGGGTAGATGTCGGCGAAGCTGTCGCCGGCGCCGATGTCGAGCACATAGTCGAGATGGCCGAGGTCGGCCCAGTAGCCGCCGGGCGAGGCCATGTAGCGTCCCGTGATTTCGCGCGCGCTGATGTCGGGGCCGCTGATGTAGACCGGGCCGGGCTCGCGCGGGCCGATGACGGTGAATTTCGGCGTCAGGCCGGCGCGCTCGGCGGCGCGGCGCGCCAGCGCGATGTTGCCGACGCTGAGCGCGCCGACGCCGAGGTTGCCCG
>CALMPZ010000271.1 GCA_937871645.1 uncultured Polymorphobacter sp. | reverse complement strand
GATTTTCGGCAAGGCGCCGGCAGCGCCCGCCGCCCCCGCTGCTGCTGCACCGGCAGCGCCGGCCGCAGCTGCGGCACCCGCCGCGCCCAAGGTCGCGCTCGAAGTCGTGCTCACCGACATGGCGTCGAAGGCCGGCCAGAAGCTCAACTGGGACAGCTCGATCGTCGACCTGATGAAGCTCGTCGGCATCGACTCAAGCCTCGCCAACCGCAAGTCGCTCGCCGTCGAGCTCGGCTACACCGGCGATACCAACGATTCGGCGTCGATGAACATCTGGCTGCACAAGGCGACGATGGACCGCCTGCGCGCCGCGCTCTGACGCCCGCTCAAGACCCCCGGTCGCCGCCGTCGGGCGCGGCCGGGGTGCTGGCTGCCATCAAGCGCACCAGCCGCACCGCGAGCACCACCGCCGCCAGCGCCAGTGGTAGCGCGGTCGCGAAAATCCAGCACGATGCACTGGCGACATTCACCGGCGTCAGACCGTGCGCGAAGCCGGAGAGGTTGGCCGCGACGCTGGCGATGGCTGCACCCGCCGCACCGCCGGCATTGCGTACCGCGTTGATGGCCCCCGAACCGATGGCACGGTCTTCGTTGGACAGGCTGACCATGATATCGCGGCTGATGAACGCATAGCTCATCCCGAAGCCGCCGCCGAGCAGCGCGCCCGCCACCAGCACCAGCGCCAGATTGCCCGATGCCATGACGCCGACCAGCAGTGCGGTGGCGAGAGCGATCAGCGCAATGCCGGCGACGATGAAACGGTGGATCCAGACCTCGCGCGCACCCGCGACCAATAGCGCCACACCCGTCCACGCCAGCGCCTCGACCGCAATGACATAGCCGGCTTCGAGCGCGCTCAGCCCGTTGGTGAACTGCAATATAGCCGGCCCATAGACGCTGAAGCCGACCGCAGCGGCAGTGGCGCAAAAAAACGCCGCATAGGCCGACCCCAGCGCCGTGTTCAGGCGGCTGCCGGCCTTGGGCAGCAGCCCGGCAGGCTCACGACGGTCGACGAGGATGGCCGCCCACAACAGCGCCAGCCCGGCCGGTACCAGCACCAGCGCCAGCGTGACATTCGCGGTGACCCCGGCGCTCGACATCAGCACCACCGCCAGCGTCAACAGCAGCAACGGCCGCACCGGCACCCGCGCCGGGGCATCGGGCGGCGCGGCACGCGGCACCAGCCACAGCGCGGCGACCGCGAACAGCAGCGCCTGCCCGGCGAACATGTGAAACACCCCGCGCCAGTTGCCGGCATCGGCAAACACCCCGCCGACCAGCGGCCCGAGCAAGGTGGCGACGCCCCAGACGCTGGTCGCGGCCGCAAACACCCGCGCCAGATGGCGTTCGGGGAACACCATGCTGATCATCACATAACAGAATCCGCTGACCCAGCCGGCGGCGATGCCCTGCACGGTGCGGCCGATGACGAACGCCAGCATCGACGGCGCGGCGGCGCTCATCCAGCACCCCGCTGCCAAAATGATTCCCGATGCCGCCATGACGCCGCGCAGTCCGAAGCGGTCGCTGAGCCAGCCCGCGCAGGCGCCCGCGACCACCAGCCCGATCAGATACCCCGACGTCGCCCAGCCGAACCAGGCATAGCCGCCCAGCCCCGCCCCGACGCTCGGCATGATCGTCGCGGTGACCAGCGAGTCCGCCGCCATCAGCCACATGCCGAGCATGATCAGCGCGAACGCCTGCCAGCGCCCGGCGAGCAGGTCGCGCCATTCGGTCATGCAGCAGCCAATGTCATAAATGCCCAAAGAAAAATCCCCGCTCGCGGCTGCGAACGGGGATTTCGATACGGTATCCGGTCCGAAGTCCGGGCCGGACTATTTCAGATGCTGCGCGAGAAACTTGTTCATTTCGAACATCGTGCAACTGTCCTTGCCGAACACGGCCTTGAGCTTGGCGTCAGCGAGAATGACGCGCTTGTCGGCAGGGTTCTGCAGGTTATTTGCACGGATATATTCCCACACCTTGCTGACGACCTGGCCACGCGAAAGCATGGCGGCGCCAACAACGGCTGCGAGTTCCGGCGACGGCGTCAACGGCTTCTGCAGTGCGTTCGGCTTCTTTTCGTCTGCCATGAAAATTCCTCCCATCCCGTTCGTTTAAGTGACGCAACAATCACGCCCACCTGCGACGATATCAACCGCCCGCGCGGCTCTTGTCCAGAGGAGAAAGCGCCAAAACCGTTGGATATCGGCCAAAGCCGCAACAAATGTCTCGGTTGGCGCTCAGAAACTGCGCTTTGCGCGGATTGTCCACGTCATCGGTGCCTGCAAATAGCTCCAGTTGCCCGTGCTGGCGGTTGTTGCGCCGGTATCGAAGCAATTGTCGCAGGCGAGCGCCACCAGCCAATTGCCGTCGTCGGTTTCCATCGCCAGCTGTGCGCTGACCAGCACCGCCGATCCGTCATGCGATCCGCTGATGACACCGCCGCCGAACGGATTGGCGGAATAGACCTGCCCGTTGAATGCCGAAGTGACCGCGCCGGTATAGAGCGTGGCGTTGGCGGCGCCAGTTTCGATGTCCGAACGGTAGGACAGATTGACCGTCGGGCTGAGCACGATGCCGGCGGTCGGGATCGCGAAATTATAGGTGCCGCCGATCGCCAACGTCCAGTCGGGGGCGTTCGCGGGCGCGGCAAGGTTGCCATCGGCGTCGATGACGCCACGGGCGCAATCGGCAGCGTTCGAAGCGCCACTGCCGAGCGGGATCAGGCCCGCCGCCAGCTGGACCTGGCAATCGCGCTGCTGGCGCGCCAGCGACTTGGCGCCGAATTCGTTGAAGTCGGCGGTGCTGCCGCCGAGCCCGTAGCCGGCGTTCTGATACCCGACGCTGGTGGTGAGCACGAGATTGGCAAACGGCCGCCCGATGACTTCGAGTTCGAGCCCCTTGTTGGTGAAATCGGGCACGTTGGCGGTGGTGACATCGAGTGCCCCCGCTGCGCCGACGCCCGTCGAGGTCACCTGCACGTCATTGGCGTTGATGTAGAAGCCGGTCAGGTTTACGCGCAGCCGGTCATCCAGCCACTGCGATTTCAAGCCAACCTCGTAACTCCAGACGTTCGACGTGTCATACGGCAGCACCCCCGAGGCGGTTGTCGCCGCAGTATTCCAGCCGCCGGCACCGGTGCCGTTGCTGGCGCTGGCATAGACCATCAGCGCATCGCTCTGCTGCCAGCGCGCCACGAAGCGCGGCATCCACGCGTCATGCGTGGCTTCGGTCGGCACAACGGTGCCGTTGATCAGCAGGTTGGCGCTGTTCAGGCAGCCCGTCGCGCTGGCCTGGCAGCCGGCACGGTTGTCGGTCAGGCTGAAGCTGCGCGTCTCGCTGGCGTAGCGCAGGCCGGCAGTCAGCGTCAGTTGCTTGGTCGCGTTGAAATCGACCTGGCCGTAGCCGGCGCTCGAATTGGTGTGGCTGATCAGCCGGCGGTCGGCGAGCACGACAGGCGTGCCGATGCCGGTGCCGCCGAGGTTGAACACGTCGGCGGAATCGACGTTGTTGTTCTCGCTGAAGAAATAGCCGCCGACGACATAGTCGATGCGCCCGTCCCACAGCTTGCCCGCCAGCCGCACGTCCTGCGAGAAGCTGTCGAACTGTGCCTCGCTGGCGACGCTATAGCCGCCCGACGGATAGCCATGCACCACCGGCGCCGGCACCAACAGGCTGGGCAGCGCCCGGCCATCGGCGTAGTCGATCGCAGAATCCTGCGCGGTGTTGACCACGCCGGTAATCAGGCTGAGCGTGACCTTCTCACCCACCCATTGCAGGTTCGAGGTGACGAGCAGCGTATCGACGCTGTTGCCGAGCGGGAAATTGGCCTTGGCACCGCTGACCACGGCGGGCGCATAGGGGGTGTAGATGCCGTTCGGCGCCCGCGCGAGCAGTCCTGTGGTGCTGGTGCGGTCATTGCAATTCAGCGGATTTGCCGGATCGCAAGCGAAGTTGATGATGTTTTCACCCTGCGCCATCGTATACGCTGCCGCGACGTTCCAGCGAAAATGCTCGCCCAGCGCGACCCGCAGCGCGCCGCGGATGCCTGAGGTTTCTACCCCGTTCAAATCCTCGCCGGTGAGCGGATTGGTGACGTAACCGTCTTGATTGCCGTAAAATCCCGACAGTTTGACCGCGAAGCCGTCACCGAGCGGCACGTCGAGCGAGGCACGCCCAAACCAGCTGTTGTACTTGCCGTAGTCAAGCTCGCCGTAGCCGCCAAAGCGCGTGTCGGGTTCGGCGAGCGCCACCGCGATGACGCCCGCGGTGGTGCCATGGCCGTAAAGCGTCCCCTGCGGCCCGCGCAGCACCTCGACACGGTCGAGGTCGAAGCCGCGCAGGCTGTCGGCCGCCGGTGTCGGGACATGGACATTATCGATGAACGTGCCGACCGCCGCATCGCTGCCGGCGCGCGCACCGCCACCAAGGCCGCGCAGCGTGTAGTCGTTGGTCAGACCCAGGCCCGGTGTCGGCGTGGCGATCAGATTGGGGACGATACGCGCCAGTTGCGGCGTCGTGATGATGCCGCGCGCATCAAGCTGCTCGCTGCTCAGCGCGGTCAGCGCCACCGCCGTCGATTGCAGCGGCGCGCGCCGGCCCTCGGCGGTGACCAGCGTGTTGAGCAACCCGAGTTCGGAAGCTTCAAGCGCCAGCGCCGCCGCCGCGGTGGACGGTGCGGCCGCAGGTGCTTCCTGTGCGGCGCCGCGCGTGGCCAAAACGCCGAGCAGCGCCGTCGAAACCAGTGCTGCCGTGCGAATGCTGCCACGTTGCATGAATCAAAAAGCCCTTTGCTGCGCAGCGAACCCATGCCCCGCACCGCGTTGCACCGCAAGGCGGATTGCACGCGGCACACCTGCGCGCACCGTGACAGGCGCATTTTCCGCGCGCACTGTGCTATCAGGGTCGCGAACCGGCGCGCGGCGCCGCATTTTGACAGGATAGACCATGACCGAACCCACCACCGGCGATGCCCCGCGCCCGGCCTTTCTGTTGATGACCGCGCGCATCACCGACCGCGAGAAGGTAGCGGCGTACAGCCAGGCGCTCGAGGAATCGGGGCTCTATGCCGCGCACGGCGGCGTCACGCAGTTTGCCGGCGTGCCGTCAAACGCTGTCGAAGGCTGGCCCGCCGGCATCAACGCCGTGCTGGCGCGCTTCCCGTCACGCGCCGCCGCAGAAGCGTTCTGGTTCTCGGCAAAGTACCAGCAGGACATCAAGCCGCTGCGCCGCGGCGCCGGGAAGTTTCAGGTGGCGATTTTCGACGCGATCTGAAGGCGAAAAGGGCCTCCG
>CALMPZ010000270.1 GCA_937871645.1 uncultured Polymorphobacter sp. | reverse complement strand
ACGGCTGGTCAAGCTCTGGCAGCAGGTGCTCGGTGTCGAAGCGGTCGGCGTCAACGACAGTTTCTTCGACCTCGGTGGCGACCCGCTGGTCGGCCATGATCTGATTGCCGCGATGGAAGCGCAGGGCATTTCGGCGGCTGCAGCAAGCGGGCTGTGGGACGGACTGAGCATCGCGCAGATCCTGACGCTCGACGCCGCGCCGGTCGCGGGCGGGGGTGCAGAGGCGCAGATCCTGGCGCTGTGGCGCGAGACTTTGGGCCGCGAGGATGTCAGCCTGACACAGGGCTTTTACGATGTCGGCGGCGACTCGCTGTCGGCGATCACGCTGGCGCTCAACATGGAGCGCGCCGGTTTCGATCCCGAACTGGCGCGCGCGATTTTCGACGGCAAGACCATCGCCGAAATTGCGGCCGAGGCGGATGCTGCGGCCGGCCCGCAGGTCGCCGACCGGCCGGCGCCGGTGCGCACCAAGAGCCAGATCGCGCTGCTCAGCGAGGGCATGAACCTCGTCAAGGGCATCCTCGTGCTGTGCATGATCGCGTCGCACTGGGTGCCGATCTACCTCGGCTATCTCGGGATGCGCGGCGGGCTGATTTCGAAGGCCATCCAGCCGGCGCTGTCGATGGGCACGCCGACGCTGGCATTCATTTTCGGCATCGGCATCCCGGTGTTCCACGCGCGGCAATACGCCGGCAGCGGCCCGGCGTTCCGCGCCAATGTCCGCAAGGGCGGGCTGCTGCTCGCGGTCGGTTTGGGCGTCGGCTTTGTCCTTGAGGCAGCGACGCGGCTGGTGGCGGGCGAGACGTTCGACGCGACGCTGGTTGCATCGTCATTCACCAACGGGCCGTTCCTGTACTTCCTCGCCGCAACGCTCTCGATGCCGCTGTGGATCGGTGCGGTGCGGCGCGACACGGCGTCGATGGTGCGGCTGGCGCTGGTCGCGCTGGTGCTGATGGCGGCGTATCTGGCGCTGCTGGCAGTGCTGCCGGCCGACGCCGGCGGTGCGGCGGCGGTGTTCCTGCGCGAGACGTTTGCCGGCCACTGGAGCCTGTTCCAGCTTGGGTCGCTGACGCTTGCCGGCGTCGTTGTCGGGCTGTTGATCGAAAACCATCTGGCGGTGGGCGGCAGCTTGCGCAGCGTCGCACCGGTCGGGGTGATCGTGTTCGGCACCGGCATGGTGATGTCGGCGGCGGCGCAAGACCTTGCCAGCTGGATCACCCCGCACGAAGCGATCACGCTTTGGTCAGCCATCGCCTATGCCGGCATCGCGCTGTGGCTGGTGGGGCGTTTCGAGGCCATCGCGCAGGCTGCAGCGCCAGTCGCACCGGCGCGGCTCGGGGTGCAGTTGCTCGCCAGCCTCGGCATACTACTGTTTCCGCTCTACGTGCTGCAGAGCCTGGTCTATCACTCGGCGTCGATCCTCGAGATGCTGACCGGGCAAAGCCTGATCAAGATGCTGACGTTGTGCATCGTGATCTTCCTGGTGCTGGCCAGCTATCCGGTGTGGCGGGTCTGGCGGCTGTACTACGCTGACCGCCGCTAGCGCTACGCGAAGTTTACAATCTGTACGAAGATTCGGCTTTCGCGAAGTTTACAGTCCCCGCCGAAATCGCTGCAGCTTGTTGATTTTGCTGATATAACCTATTTGGCTTGTTTCGTCAAGCGGCATCTTCGCGTTACGCCGCTGCAGGCATCTCGCGCACCAGACGCAGCACCTGCTCGGCCCATTCGGCGCGGCAGATCAGCAGGTCGGGCAGGTAGACGTTGCGCTGGTTGTAGACGAGCGGGCTGCCATCGATGCGGCTGACGTGCAGGCCATGCGCTGCCGCGACCGCGACCGGCGCGCAGCTGTCCCATTCATATTGCCCGCCGGTGTGGAGGTAGATTTCGGCCTCGCCGCGCACCACCGCCATCGCCTTGGCGCCCGCCGAGCCCATGGCGACCAGCTCGCCGCCCAGCGCTTCGGCCACCGCCAGCGCTTCGCGCGGCGGTCGCGAGCGGCTGACCAACATGCGCGGCGGGTGCATCGCGACAGGCAGCGGCGCCGGCTGGTCGGAGCGCAGCACTACACCCAGTGCTGGCAGAGCCACCGCGCCGATGCATGGCACACCGTCAATGGCGAGCGCGACATGCACCGCCCAGTCGGTGCGGCCCTCGCCATATTCGCGGGTGCCGTCGACGGGATCGATGATCCAGACGCGCGATTTTCCGAGGCGTTCGTCGGTGTCCTTGCTTTCTTCGGACAGCAGGCCATCATCGGGGCGCTGTTCGCGGATGGCGTGGATGAGGAACTGGTTGGCGGTCTGGTCGCCGGCCTTGCCGAGCGACTTCAGCGACAACAGCCCGCAGTCGCGCACTTGCAGCAGTAGCTTGCCCGCGATAGCGGCGAGTTCCGCCGCGAGTTCTGCGTCCGTCATGCTCATCCCAGCAGCCTTTCGACGATCAGGTCGGCGGCCGCATCGGGGGTCATCGCGGTGGTGTCGATGCGGATTTCGGGGTTGGCGGGCGCTTCATACGGACTGTCGATGCCGGTGAAGTTCTTGAGCTGGCCGCTGCGCGCCTTTTTATACAGACCCTTGACGTCGCGGGCTTCGGCGTCGGCGAGCGGCGTATCGACGAAGATCTCGATGAACTCGCCGTCGGGGATCATCGCGCGCACCATTTCGCGCTCGGCGCGGAACGGCGAAATGAACGCGGTGATGACGATCAGACCGGCTTCGGTCATCAATTTGGCGACTTCGCCGACGCGGCGGATGTTTTCGATGCGGTCGGCCTCGGCAAACCCCAGGTCCTTGTTGAGCCCGTGGCGGACATTGTCGCCGTCGAGCAGGAAGGTGTGCCGGTTCATCCGGTAGAGCTTTTTTTCGACAAGGTTGGCAATCGTCGATTTGCCCGACCCCGACAGCCCGGTGAACCACAGCACCGCGGGCTTCTGGTTCTTGAGGGCGGCGTGCATGTCGCGATTGATGTCGACGCTCTGCCAATGGACATTCTGCGCGCGCCGCAGGCTGAAATTGAGCATGCCCGCCGCGACGGTGCCGTTGGTGATCTTGTCGATCAGGATGAAGCCGCCGAGCGCGTGGTTGTCGGCGTAAGGTTCGAAAACGATCGGCTTGTCGGTGGCGATTTCGGCGACGCCGATGGCGTTCAAGTCGAAGGTCTTCGCCGCCAGATGCTCCATCGTGTTGACGTTGACCTGATACTTCGGCGCCTGCACCGTCGCCGACACCAGCTGCGTGCCGAGCTTGAGCCAATAGGCGCGGCCCGGGATCATCGGCTCGTCGGCCATCCACACGACGGTGGCTTCGAACTGGTTGGCGACCTGCGGCGGGTTGCCCGCAATGCTGATGACGTCGCCGCGCGAGCAATCGACTTCGTCGGCAAAGCATAGCGTCACTGACTGGCCGGCGACGGCCTCGGCGAGGTCGCCGCCCTGTGTGACGATGCGGTTGATCGTCGAGGTCTTGCCCGATGGCAGCACGCGGATGGCATCGCCGGGCTTGATCGTGCCGGTCGCGATCTGGCCCGAAAAGCCGCGGAAATCGAGGTTGGGCCGGTTGACCCATTGCACCGCCATGCGGAACGGCTGGTTCTGCGCTGCGGTGACGTCGAGCTCGACGGTTTCGAGGTGCGCGATCAATGGCTTGCCCATGTACCACGGCATGTTGGGCGAGTTGCTGGTGATATTGTCGCCCTTGAAGCCCGAAATCGGCATTGCGGTGAAGTCGGTGATGCCGATCGAGCGCGCGAACGCGGTGTAATCGGCGACAATCGCGTCATATTGCGCCTGATCATAGTCGATCAGGTCCATCTTGTTGACCGCGAGCACGATGTTGCGGATGCCGATCAGGTGCGCGAGATAGCTGTGGCGCCGCGTCTGGACGAGCACGCCCTTGCGCGCGTCGATCAGGATGATCGCCAGGTCGGCGGTCGAGGCGCCGGTAACCATGTTGCGCGTGTATTGTTCATGGCCGGGCGTGTCGGCGACGATGAACTTGCGCTTTTCGGTGGCGAAAAACCGGTAGGCGACATCGATGGTGATGCCCTGTTCGCGCTCGGCCGCCAGCCCGTCGACGAGCAGTGCAAAGT
>CALMPZ010000269.1 GCA_937871645.1 uncultured Polymorphobacter sp. | reverse complement strand
CGCTGGTGGCGCTCGCGGGCGAGCAGGCCGGCGGCGCGCGCCGGATGTTCGAAAAGACCGTCGACTATGCCAAGACGCGCATCCAGTTCGGGCGCGCCATCGGCAGCTTCCAGGCGATCAAGCACATGGCCGCCGATTTGCTGATCGAAGTCGAATCGGCGACCTCGGCCGCACGTGCCGCTGCGGTCGCGCTTGACGCCGCCGGCGAAGGCTCGAATGAACCTGCCGATGTGGCAGTTCACCTCGCAGCGTTCGCCTGCGCCGATGCCTACACGACCGTCACCGCGACGGCGGTGCAGATGCACGGCGGCATCGCCTTTACGTGGGAACACCCCGCGCACCTCTACCTGCGTCGCGCCCGTGCGCAGGCGCAATTGTTCGGCGCCCCCGCGTATCACCGCGAGCGCTTTCTCACTGCCTTGGGAGCCTGATCATGACGACTGAAATCAGCGACGATGCCCTGCGCGCCGAAGTCCGCGCCTGGCTCAAGGCCAACTACCGTCCCGAAGAGCTGCGCGGCGCAACGCTGTGGAGCTCGACGCCCGAAACCCGCGCCTGGCTGACCAAGGTTCTGGAAGCCGGCTGGGCAACGCCGCGCTGGCCGGCCGAATGGTGGGGCCGCAGCCTGCCCGGACATCAGGCGCGCATTGTCGAGCGCGAATTTGCTGCGGTGAAGGCACCCGGCGCCGGACAAGACCGCGGCAACCTCTATGCCAACACCGCGATGGCGTACGGCAACGATGTGCTCAAGGCGCATTTCGTCCGCGGCATCCTGACCGGCGAAATCAACATGTGCCTGCTCTATTCGGAGCCCGGCGCCGGTTCCGACCTCGCCGGCATCCGCACTCGCGCCGAGCTGCGTGGAGACAATTACATCGTCAACGGCCAGAAGGTCTGGACCTCGGGCGCGATGACCGCCGACTATGGCATGCTGATCGCGCGCACTGACTGGGATGCCCCCAAGCACGGCGGCATCAGCTTCTTCTTCCTGCCGATGAAGCAGCCCGGCGTCGAAGTCCGGCCGCTGCGCCAGGTCACCGACGAATCGCATTTCAACGAGGTGTTCATCACCGACGCCGTCTGCCCCGTCGACAACCGGCTCGGTGCCGAAGGTGCCGGCTGGCGCGTGCTGCAGACCGCGCTCGCCTATGAACGCTCGGTGATGGGCGACGGCGCGCGCGGCCCGCGCAACGCCAGCGCCAAGGTCAGCCTGATCGATCTGGCGCGCGATGCCGGCAAGCTGAATGATCCGGTGCTGCGGCAGGATCTGGCGCGCGTCATCGCCTATCGCCGCCTCAACGACCTCAACAACGCCCGCGCCAAGGCCGATCTGAAAGAAGGCACGTCGAGCCCGATCATGTCGCTCGGCAAACTGGCGATGTCGCGCATCCTGCACGAGGAAGCGCGGTTGCGGCCGCAGATGCTCGGCGCCGCAAGCTTGCTCGAAGGCAAGGACTTCCCGGTGTCGGACGACGCCAACTTCCTGTCGCTCAACGCCTATTTCACCTCGATCGGCGGCGGCACCGACCAGATCCAGCGCAACATCATCGCCGAACGCGTGCTCGGCCTGCCCAAGGAACCCGAAGTCGACCGCGACGTGCCGTTCCGCGAGGTGCGCGCCGGCTGAGCTGCGGCTCAGACGCTCGTCGGATTGTCGTCCTTGCTTGCGGCAGCCTTGGAAGCCTGACGCTGCTGGCGCCTGATAGCGTAGCCGGCCAGTCCGAAACCTGTGGTCAGCATGACCCAGGACGCCGGCTCGGGAACCGTCGCCTGCGTCGGCGGTTCGGGCGGTGCGGGATTGACTCCGCCGCCGCTACCGCCGCCACTGCCGCCGCCACCACCGGGGATGATCGGGTAGAAGGGTTCGATCGGATATTCTGCCGTCGCCCAGACGTCAGGCTTGGGTTCGCCTGTCGGCCCGCCCGCCGTTTCGGTTTCAAGCAAGGCCAGACCCTGAACTGCTTCGGCGGCCAGTGGCATCACCGGCAACGGCTCGGCGACGACTTGCGCGCCAACGAGCGTCGTGCACGGCGCAGCGGCCTTTGGCGCGGACTTCTTCTCGATGCGATCCGCGGCCCGGTGCAACGCGCGCGCCGTGTGATGCGCCGCCTTGTGGCGCACGCTCGGTACGGTCAGCGGTGCAACCGCCAAAGCCGGGCACACACACAACGCAAGCAACTTGGCAGACATGTTCTCACTCTCAAAAAAAGCGCGCACGCCGACAGTCGGGACGCGCCGGCTTCACCAGCCGACGTCCCCGCATCATTTAACGGCACTGAACTTTCAAAATATTTTATTAACGATAAGTATATGCGGTGATTCGGGCGCATTTAAGGCGCAGCTTCACGCTTTCGTGCACAGTGAACAGTACATTACCGTTTCTAGAACACTGTTGGCAGCGCGACCGCGTGCAATCTCTCCGGGGTCGCACCGAGACTTCGGCAATATCAGCAAGACCCGTCCAGAACAGTGTGGCGGAGCGGGCGGGCTTCGAACCCCCGATAGGCTTTTGACCTATACACGCTTTCCAGGCGTGCTCCTTA
>CALMPZ010000268.1 GCA_937871645.1 uncultured Polymorphobacter sp. | reverse complement strand
ACCGTCGGCAAGCTGCGCATGAAGGGCCGCGAGGTCTTCCGCCACGCCGTCACCAACCTCGCCAGCGTCATGACCGAAACGCTCGCGGCCGCCGGCGTCAGCGCCGATGATGTCGCCTGGGTCGTGCCGCATCAGGCCAATTTGCGGATTCTGGAGGGCACGGCGAAGAAGCTTGGCCTGCCGATCGAGCGTGTTGTCGTCACTGTCGACCAACATGCCAATACTTCGGCAGCCTCCGTGCCATTAGCGCTTGACTCTGCGGTGCGAGACGGACGTATTCAGTCCGGCGATTTGTTGCTATTAGAAGCAATGGGCGGTGGCTTTACCTGGGGGGCAGCTGCGGTCCGTTTTTAGCGGCATTTGTGCGCCGGGAAGCTTGGGTGGGGAGCGATTGGGCATGGCTGATAAGGGAAACGCTGCAGGAAATTCCGCTGACAGTTCGGGCGACTCGGCGACTTTGACACGTGCCGAACTCGCCGATGCCGTTCACGCCGCCATCGGCTTGTCGCGGGCCGAATGTGCGGGACTCGTCGAATCGGTGCTCGACCAGGTCGGCGACCGGCTGATTGCCGGCGAAAACGTCAAGATTTCATCGTTCGGCAGCTTTGTCCTGCGCCGCAAGGGCGCGCGCGTCGGGCGCAATCCCAAGACCGGCGTCGAAGTGCCGATTGCGCCGCGTACGGTGCTGACCTTCCGGCCGAGCCAATTGCTGCGCGAGCAGATCAACCGCAAGTGACCGGACAGCGATGACAGTTTCCGACAAGGCCGTGGCAAAGGCGCCCGGCGCATTCCGTACCATCGGCGAAGTCTCCGAAGAGCTTGGCGTGCCGCAGCATGTGCTGCGCTTTTGGGAAACCCGCTTTCCGGCGTTGAAGCCGCTCAAGCGCGGCGGCAACCGGCGCTATTACCGGCCCGCCGATGTCGTGCTGCTCAAGGCGATCAACAAGCTGCTCTACACCGACGGCTATACCATCAAGGGCGTGCTCAAACTGATCGCCGACAAGGGCGTTGCCGGCCTTGAAGCCGGGGCCGCCATGTCGGCAGCTGTTGCACACGAACCGCTTGCTGCTGCCGCATTGGCTGCAGCACCCTATTCCGAAGCGCCCGAACTGCCGCTGCCGACAGCAGCGCCGGCACCGGCGCTTGATGTCTCGACGCTCTACGCCATTCGCGACCGCCTCGCCGGTGCGCTGGCCGAGGCACGGGCAGCCTGAATGATACAGCTCCCGCCTCGGAACCCCGCGGCATGAAATCAGTCGCGGTTTTCAGCATCAAGGGCGGCGTCGGCAAGACCGCGACCGCGGTCAATCTCGCCTATGCCGCCGCGACGGTCGGCGCGCGCCGCACCTTGCTATGGGATCTCGATCCGCAGGGTGCTGCGACCTATACGCTGCGCTTGCGGCCACTGGCGGGCGCCTCGGCGCGCAAGCAGATTGCCAGCGATGCCGCGCTCGACGGGCTGATCCAGGCGACCGACTACCCCAATCTCGACGTACTCGCCGCCGACAAGTCGCTGCGCCATCTCGAACGCCAGCTCGCCGCCGATGACAAGTCCAAGCGCCTCCGGAAGATGCTGCGCAGCTTGGGTGAAGACTATGACCGCGTCATCATCGACGCGCCGCCGGGGTTGACCGAACTCGCCGAGCAACTGTTCCGCGCCGTCGATTGCCTGGTGGTGCCGATGCTGCCGTCGCCGCTGTCGCTGCGTGCCCGCGACCAGCTCGCGGCACATCTCGCCAAGCACCATGCTGGCAAGGCGCCGCCGGTGATCGGCGTCTATTCGATGGTCGACCGCCGCAAGGCGCTGCATCGCAGCACCGTCGACGCGACGCCCGATCTTGTCGCCATACCCTATGCCAGCGCCATCGAGCAGATGGCCGTCGTGCAGGCGCCGCTGGGGGCCACCGCACCCAGATCGGCGGCGGCCCGGGCCTTCGGCACGCTGTGGACACAAGTCGAACGCCAGCTGATCGGCTGAGCCCAGGAAACACGCAACGCAATCCAATTGGGGGAATTGCCATGACAACCGAACTGACGCTGCTGGCCTGGACACTGGTTCTGGCTTTCGTCCAGATCCTGCTGTTCGATTTCGCGCGCACCGGCCAATACGGGCTGAAATGGAACACCGGCGCGCGCGACGAAACCATGCCGCCGCTCAAACCGCAAGCCGAACGCCTCAAGCGCGCGCAGGACAATCTGTTCGAAACGCTGCCGCTGTTCATCGGCTTCGTGTTGATCGCGCACGTCGCGGGCGTCCACACCAGCACCACGGTGCTCGGCGCGCAGCTCTATTTCTGGGGCCGTGTCGCCTACGTCCCGCTGTATGCCTTCGGGGTCAAGCAGGTGCGTTCGCTGGTGTGGATGGTCGCCACTCTCGGCCTCGGCATGATTGCCGTCGCGGTGCTGACCGCCTGACAAGAGCCTCCGGCGGGCAGGGGTGACCCCTGCACCCATTTGAAAAGTGATTCGTCATCCCGGCGAAGGCCGGGACCCAGCTTCTTCTTGCTGCGGGTGAAAAGAAAGCTGGGTCCCGGCCTTCGCCG